>JBGSWT010000649.1:0-4485 GCA_041751815.1 Pseudonocardiaceae bacterium | reverse complement strand
CGTTTCCCGGCGGGACGGCGCGGCCCATCCGCAGTGGCAGTTCCCCGCGGGGATGGTCAAGCCTGGCGCGGCGTCGCCTGCCGTCGCGGTGACCGAGACTCTCGCCGAGACCGGCGTCCATTGCGTGCATGTCCGCCAGTTGGGAAGGCGCCTGCACCCGGTGACGCAGGTGTACTGCGAGTACCAGCTGTGTGAGTACATCTGCGGCGTGGCCGTGAACCTCGACGCTGCGGAGAACCTGGCGGTCACGTGGGTGGATAAGTCGAGCCTGACGCGACTGATTACGCCGAGCCTAATCTACCCGCCCGTTCTCGAGGAACTCAGCCTCGGCGCTACTAACGTTCTTGTGGGCATCAGCATATGATCGTTTGGAGGCTTAAGTCTGTAAGTAATCTGTGGCACCGCTGGTACACCGGGACTGTTGGAACCTCCGGGCTGCTGCAAGGTCGACAACATTACTTCCGTCACGCGACAGACCCCGGGTCTCGAAGGGCAACTCTGCTTTCGCGGCATGACGCAGAAGAATTTTCGCCGTAAGCGATTCTGACCAGGCGGCGTCTGTAGCCATTTTGTCGACCTGAGGAGGATCCGAATAATGCTGTTCCGCAAGCTTGTGGAACCCGCGCGGCTTCTCCTCTAACACGAAACCTGGCTCCGACTTATTCCATCCCCGTGCGCTCATCTGCTTATAGAAACTCAGTGCACGGTCTTGATCGATGACGCCGAGTTCTCGCGCCCGCCGAACAAGACTCTTAATCGAGACTCCCCACTGTGTCTTTATGACGGTTAGGTGGCTAAGTTTTGGAACCTTCGGCATAACATCTCTTAGTCCCGACAAAGGCGTTAGTAGTTCGGCCGCAAAGTCGTCTGCCTCACGCTCCATGGCACTGTGTTTCGCCAGACCTTGATGGAGAACCAAGTGACCTAGCTCGTGCGCAGCACTCCACCGCACCCTGTCGGGCGGCGGCCCTTGCAGGAGACCAATGAGGGGTCTTCCTTCATTCCATGCACAGAATGCATCCATGGCAGATTGCGCAGCCGGAATACCAAGAACCACTACTCCCATTCGCTCAATTGCAAGGATCAAGTACGGAAGTGGCAAGTGCGGATCGAAGCCAAGTCGTTGCCGCACCTCACTCGCGGCTACTCCGGGTTCCACGCCAACTAACGGTTCTAGTTTGCATTGGGCCCCGCGGCTTGATTCCAATCTTTCGTACTCTTCAAATATTGTCTGCGCCCAGCGTAGCACCGATGACTTCGCTGACTGGGTTAAACGGCTCCGCGCACGAAGCTGAGGTGATTCACCAATAAGACTGTTCGATGCCCCCCTGAAGAAGTAATCGGAGCGGACCTCCAAGGCAATTGCGAGCAGTTCGATCAGCTCGCCGTCAATGTCAGCAAGTCCACCCTCAAGGCGGGAAAGCCGCGACTGCGTAAGACTCGGGACCTCACGAATTAGGGCGGCCTGAGTGAAGCCGTGCATCTCGCGCAATTGCTTTACTCGATCACCCACAGTCATTGCGCTGCGTCATTCCCAATCTGCTCGTAGATCGCGATAGGCTGGAGAGCGTCCAGATCGGCCGCTCGGAGGTCCGCCATGTTGCTGCGCAGCTCTCCTTCCCAGTGAAGCCGAAGGTTACAACGCTGATGATCACCACCCAACGGCCGTACCAGTCGCAGAGGCTCTTCCAGTCTGCCTGCTGTATCTTGCCAGATCACCAACATATTGTCCGACGCGACACCTTCGAGGTCGTCGAGGACCGGGTCCTGCCGGTAGAAGGCCTGTCGGGCCTTCGAGCGACCCGGCAAAGGTACGAGCGGCTTGTCCCGCCGGATCTCCGGCCGTAGGACTCGGAGCCACACGCCATCGAACTGGACGAGTATGGCTGACAGGTGCATGACCTGGCTGTCCAGGTCCGCCTGCAGTCCGGCTGTCTTGAGCTTGTCGCACGCCTCCCTGCGGACCGTGTGCGCCCAGTAGTGAGCGTCGTGCCTGCGTACGAAACGGCCCGGGCCGTGCGTCTCGTTCGCAAGCCTGATCCCGCTCTGGAGCGCGTCGAACAGAGGCTTCATGATCGGCTGGATGCGGCGGAGGATCTCCGGGTAACTGCCCATGACGCATATGATGCCAGTCTAGTTCACATCGCGCTCGACCGGGAGCAGGCAACTCCCGCCAGGCGGCATATCGCCCCCGCTTGCAGCCGGGTCCCAACACGCTGGACAACCGCACGATCAACGCGGGTGCCGTCCCCGCTGGGCTGGGCTACACCACCGTGAGGATGTCGACGTCGAGCTGCGGGCCCGTCCGGGTGCCCGTCGTGCTCGTCGCGCGCCGCCTCATCCAGCTCGACCACGGGCAGCATCCGGCACGCCCGATCAACATCATCATCATCGACAGCACCACACCCGGCCAGCCCAGCAGCCGCGGCCCGCACCCCAACCCCGCCACCCGCGACGGACGGAGATGTGCGCGGGATCGGAACTCAGGTGCCAGCCTCCTCGTCAACATCGACGTCCGCGCTGCAAGCCTTGACGCGTTCGTCGGCATCTGTGGTTGCGGCGCCTCAGCGGTGCGGAAGCGGCGGCTTGGCGGGTTGCTTGCCTCATGTGGACCTGCGTCGCCCAGTCAGGCTGATGACGTCGACGTCTGTGCCGTGCGCGTAGATCACTACGGCTCGGCGTCCTCGGCTTGCGGCCACCAGTCCGCTCGCCTTGAGCTCGGCGATCGCCCGGTTCGCGGTTCCAGCCGATACCTGGTAGCGGTCCTTCAGCTGCTCGACCGTGGGCAGGAGATCGCCAGCCCGCAGCGCACCGCACGACATCGCTCCGCGAAGATCTGCGGCGATTCTCTGGTATGGACTCGCAGGCGCGCCGGGATCGACCTCGGACGCGACCGGGGAGGTAGCCGCGTCGAACACAAGGGGCACAGTGGGCATGCGCACGCTGAATGTTCCTGCTGCTTTCTGGTCTGCTTCCGATACCCATGCCGAGTAGACGCGCAGGGTGGTCGACCCACCTCCACCGTGCCCGAGTCGCCCGGCAACCGTACGGACGTCCACTCCGGCCGAGATGAGTTCGGTAGCCGAGTAGTGCCGGAGCTGGTGGAGGTTCATGTCCCAGCCGAGACGGGCGCACATCCGCCGATAGCGCTGCGACACCGAACCCGGCTTCCACCACGTCGTGTGGTCCACCGACGGGGAGAACAGGCGCCCGTCGGGTGCGATCGCCGCCTCGACCGCCGACGCGTCCGCCTCGCACCGTTGGCGGTACGCGCGGAGCAACGTGACCGTGGCGGCGTCGAGTGCGATGCGGCGTTGCTGGTGGGTCTTCGTGTCCTTCTCCCACGTCGTCGCGCCGTCCTCCGCGATGCTGCTCCGGATGACGAGAACCGCGTTGTCGAGATCGAGGAGATCCCAGCGCAGCGCGCACAGCTCGCCGCGCCGGGCGCCCGTGGTCATGGCGAGCCACAGCAGGACGCCCCACGCGAGGTCGGTGAAGGCGGCGTTGAGGATCGCGGCAGCCTGTTCGGACGTCGGCGGGTGCGGGTCATGGACGACCGACCGCGGCGGCTCGGCCTGGTCGAGCGGGTTGACGCTGATCCAGTGCCAGCGGACCGCACGTCTCAGCGCTCCGCTGAGGCAGAAGTGCACCTGCCGGACCGACGACGGGGCGAGCGGGCAGCACGTGTGTGGACGGCACCTCTCGGCGCACTCGTGCGTGCCGCTGACGCCGTGCTCGATGAACGGCCGACCGTCGCAGTGCGCACGGCAGGTCCGCAGGATCGCGTAGAAGGAGTCGAGCGTCTCGCCGTTCAGCTTGCCGACCGGGACCCGGCCGAGCAACGGCCGGATGTGGTTGCGGATGTAGCCCTCGTATCCCTTGCGGGTCGTCACGTCGACGTCGAGCAGTTCAAGGTAGCGGTCCATCAGTTGATCGACCGTGGCCTTCGTGCGCGGGTTGCGCTGCTCGTCGACCTGGTTCTGCAGGCACGTGCGCGCCTTTTCCGCCGCGACGGCGGCCTTCGGCCCGGCGGGGATCGTCTCGCTGAGGTAGTGGCGCCGCCCGCTCAGCGGGTCGAGCCCCGCGTAGACCTTCACCCGCAGCGAGCCGCTCGGCAACGTCGCGATCTCGCCGCGCCTGCGTCGCTGGGGACTGCTCATGGTGCGAGCGTACGCGACTCGCACCACGTATGGCTACACATCGACCACCTTGACCAGGGGATTGAGCCTCTGAGCTGGTGCCCCCGGCAGGATTCGAACCTGCGACACACGGTTTAGGAAACCGATGCTCTATCCCCTGAGCTACGAGGGCGCACGCGAGGCATCCTAGCTGCGTGACGTGGATCTGCCGCCTCGGCTGGCCCGTCGCCTCCGATCGGTGACGGGTATGTGGATCATGTCCGGCTCGGCGGATAGGGTCCTGGAGTGTGGAGACTCGCTGTTTCACGGCCACCGTCGTCGCGGGGCCGCGTGGGCGCGTGTACGT
>JBGSWT010000648.1:0-2894 GCA_041751815.1 Pseudonocardiaceae bacterium | reverse complement strand
GAACGTGATCCGGCCCAACCAGAAGCCGAGCAGCGTGACTCCGGTGGCCCAGGCAACGCCACCGATCACCGAGTAGGTGAAATAGCTGCGCGGGTCCATCCGGCCCACTCCCGCAATCGCGGTGATGAAGGTCCGCACGATAGGCACGAAACGCCCCAGCACGATGGCCCGCGGCCCGTACTTCTCGAAGAAGGCGTGCGTCTTGTCCACGTGCTCACGCTTGAACAGCCTCGAATCCGGCCGGTTGAACAGCGCTGGCCCCACCGTGAAGCCGATGAAGTAGCCGACAACATTGCCCACCACAGCACATACCGTGAGCAGCAGGCAGACCAGCCAGATCGGGGCGCCGATGATGCCGTTGGCGACGAACAGCCCGGCGGTGAACAGCAGTGAGTCGCCAGGGAGGAAGAACCCGATGAGCAGGCCGCACTCAGCGAAGATGATGAGGCACAGCCCAACCAGGACGTAAGGACCCAGCATCCGCAGCAACTGGTCAGGATCCAGCCACGACGGGCCAAGCGCCAGCGACGTACCGGCCGTGCCGGCAAGGGAGGACGTCACCGCGTCACGGTACGCCCACCCCTGACATGGCCGGCGCGGCGCCCGCCGTCACCAGACGCTGATCAACCCGGCCAGCCCACCTGCCAGCATGCCCAGCAGCACCGCCAGCGCGAGCACCGCCCAACCCGGTAACCCGAACCGTCCCCGCGGCGCAGCGTGACCGGTCCGTGACGGGGGCACGTGCCTGGCATCAGGCGCAGCTTCGGTCGGTGGTCCGATTCCCAGTCCGGAGGCTTGGGCCCGCAATGCCGCGGCCAGCTGCCGCGGCACCTGGTCGCCGTTCACGGCGACCTCGTGAGTGGCATTGAGTGTGATAACACTGTTACGCACTCACGAGTCACCGTTGCTCCAGGATCCGTTGCAAGGCGTCCAGGGCGCGGCTGGCGCTGGACTTCACGGTACCGCGGCTGACTCCGGTGGCCGTGGCGATCTCCGCTTCGCTCATCCCCCCGTAGTAGCGCAGCACCAGCACCTCCCGTTGTCGCGGCGGGAGCTGACCCAGCGCCGTCACCACCGACTGGTGCTCGGTGGTGAGCATGGCCAGCGACTCCGCGGAGCGTGCGTTGGCCTGGTGTGGAGGGACGTAACCGCGGGCGGTCTTGCGACGGCGCAGCACCGAACGGGATCCGTTGACCACCGCCGTGCGCAGATAGCCCAGCGCGGCGGCCTCGTCGCGCAGTCCCGCCCAGTGCCGGTGCAGCCCGGTGAACGCCTCCTGCACGACGTCCTCGGCGGTGGCCGGTTCGTCCACCAGCAGGATCGCCAGCCGCACCAGCCGCATCCGGTGTTGCCGGTAGAGATCCTCCAGGGTCAGCGGTGCCTCGACAGCGCCGCCGACTGGGATGTCAGCTGGGGTATCAGCGTCGTCGTCGGGCAGGGCGTCCAGGACTCGCAGGTGTCCGAGGGTCATCTCGACCGAGTGTTGCACGGTTGCGCGGTCCAGCGATTCGTCGGGGGCCACACCGGAAACGTACTGTGGGCACGTCAGGCAGACACCGCGCCCGTCCGATCGCCTCTCCCGTGCGCCATACTGCTGCTCAACTCTCGACAGCAGCGAGTACCGGAGGCCCGCCACCATGCCCATCGCGACACCCGAGGTCTACAGCGAGATGCTGGACCGCGCGAAGGCGGATGAGTTCGCCTATCCGGCGATCAACGTGACCTCGTCGGAGACGCTGAACGCGGCCCTGCGCGGGTTGGCCGAGGCCGGCAGTGACGGCATCGTGCAGCTGTCCACCGGCGGATCGGAGTTCGCCTCCGGCAGCAAGGTCAAGGACATGGTCGTCGGCTCGGTGGCGATGGCCGAGTTCGCCGGCGTGGTGGCCGCGAGATACCCGGTCAACATCGTGCTGCATACCGACCACTGCCCGGAGAACAAACTCGACACCTTCGTCCGGCCGCTGATCGCGATCTCCCAGGAGCGAGTGGCCCGTGGCGGCGACCCGCTGTTCCAGTCCCATATGTGGGACGGCTCGGCCACCGAGTTGCACCGCAACCTCGCCATCGCTGCAGAGTTGCTCGAAAGCTGCGCCAAGGCCAAGATCATCTTGGAGGTGGAGATCGGTGTCGTGGGCGGGGAGGAGGACGGCGTCGCCAACGACATCAACGAGAAGCTCTACACCACGGCCGAGGACTTCGAGCACACCGTCGACGCGCTGGGCGCCGGCGAGCAGGGCCGTTACCTGCTGGCCGCCACGTTCGGCAATGTCCACGGCGTGTACAAGCCGGGCAACGTGAAACTCCGCCCGGAGATCCTGCAGATGGGCCAGGAGGTCGCCGCTCGCAAGCTCGGCCTGCCCGCCGGCTCCAAGCCGCTGGACCTGGTGTTCCATGGCGGATCCGGCTCGCAGCTGGCGGAGATCCATCAGGCGCTCTCGTACGGCGTGATCAAGATGAACGTCGATACCGACGCCCAGTACGCGTTCACCCGCCCCATCGCCACCCACATGTTCACCAATTACGACGGCGTGCTCAAGATCGACGGCGAGGTCGGCAACAAGAAGGTCTACGACCCACGGTCCTACCTCAAGGTGGCCGAGCAATCGATGGCCGCCCGGGTCACGCAGGCCTGCGAGGACCTCCGCTCCGCGGGGCGTTCCCTGGCAGGTTAGGAGCTCTTCAAGAGCAACCAACCCCCCTCGCCGCTGCCCCTAACGACTACCAACCCCATGGATGGCGTGCGCGGTGCCGTGGGCGCACAACGCGGCGGCACGGCAGGATGGAGCGATGAGCGTGCACAGCAACCTGCTGGGACCTGATCCGACGCTGCTGCCCGAGCAGCCCGATGCCGAGGCGGCTCTCGCATCGGCGAACGACCCGGCGACCGCCGCTGC
>JBGSWT010000647.1:0-1850 GCA_041751815.1 Pseudonocardiaceae bacterium | reverse complement strand
CGCTGACCGCGGCTGGACCGGCGGTCAGGATCGCCCGGACGGCGGCCTCGTCGCACAGTCCAGCGCCGGCTGTCAGCGTGTCGGCCACATGCGCGTCCACGCTGTCGTCGGTGCCCGGCAGTACCACCGCGACGCCGCCCTGCGCCCATCGAGTGTTGCCGTCCTCGACCGCAGCCTTGGTCACGACGACCACCCGCAGGCCGAGCTCAGCGGCGCGCAGCGCAGCGGTCAATCCGGCGACGCCGGTACCGATCACCGCCAGGTCCGCGGTGGCCTCCCAGACGGTCATAACGCCGCCTCCGCGGGACGAAGTGCGTCGGCGGTCATCATTGCCGCCTCCGCGGGACGAAGTGCGTCGGCGGTCATCATTGCCGCCTCCGCGGGACGAAGTGCGTCGGCGGTCACTCGCCGCCGCCCGGCCGGCCGATAGCGATCATGCGCTGTACCGCGCCGCGGGCTCGCTCGGCGATCTCTGCAGGAATGTGCACTTCGTCGGTGCCCTCGCGCAGTGAACGCAGCAACACCGCCGGGGTGATCATCTTCATGTACCGGCAGGAGGCCCGTTCGTTCACCGCGCGGAAATCAACCTCGGGAGCCGCGCGTCGCAATTGGTGCAGCATGCCGATCTCGGTGGCGACCAGCACCTCGCGGGCGTCGGTTGCCCGGGCGGCATCGAGCATGCCGCCGGTGGACAGGATCCGCACCCGCTCGGCGGGTACCGCACCCTCGCCTGCCAGGTACAGGGCACTGGTGGCGCAACCACATTCCGGGTGGATGTAAAGCTCGGCGTCGGGTGCGGCGGCCGCCTTCGCGGCCAGCTCGGAGCCGTTGATGCCGGCGTGCACATGGCACTCCCCGGCCCAGATGCGCAGGTTTGCGCGGCCGGTCACGCGCTGGACGTGCGCGCCGAGGAACTGATCGGGAAGAAACAGCACCTCCCGGTCAGCGGGGATCGAGTCGACCACCTCGACGGCGTTGGACGAGGTGCAGCAGATGTCGGTCTGTGCCTTCACCTCGGCGGTGGTGTTCACATAGGACACGACCGCCGCACCGGGATGCTCGCTTCGCCAGACCCGCAGCTGCTCGGCGTCGATGGAGTCGGCCAGTGAGCAACCCGCCCGCGCATCCGGGATGAGCACCGTCTTGTCCGGTGCAAGGATCTTCGCCGTCTCGGCCATGAAGTGCACGCCGCAGAAGACAATGGTGCTCGCTGCCGAGTCCGCCGCGAGGCGAGACAGCGCCAGCGAATCCCCGACGTGGTCGGCGATGTCCTGGATCTCGGGTACTTGGTAGTTGTGCGCGAGCAACACTGCATCTCGCTGCCGAGCGAGCTCACGTACCTCTTCTGACCAGGCCGCCAGATCGGTCACCGACCCGGGATGACCGGCGTGGGTCCGCTCCGGTGCAGAAGTAGCGGCCATGTCGCCTCCTCCTTCGGTAGCACTCGTGCTGGCCCGGCACCGAGTTTTCGCCTTACAATCGAAAACATGAATGATAACAGCGCTGGGCTCGCGGTGCACGAGGTTCTCGCGGCGGTGCTGCAGGTTCGTGACGGTCAACTGCAGGTGCTGCTGTGGCAGCGCGGCATCGAGCCGGACATCGGGCGGTGGGCGCTGCCGGGTGGCCGGCTCGGCGACCGCGAGGACGTGCAGGCCTCGGTGCTGCGCCAGCTCGCCGAGAAGGTGGACGTGTGCGAGGTGGCGCATGTTGAGCAGTTGGAAGTCTTCAGCGCGCCGGACCGGATGCCGCAACGGCGCACCGTGGCCACCGCGTTCCTCGGACTGGTGCCCTGCGTGGCCGATCCCGCACTACCGCCCGATACGGCGTGGCATCCGGTGGCGGATGCGCTG
>JBGSWT010000646.1:0-1622 GCA_041751815.1 Pseudonocardiaceae bacterium | reverse complement strand
CCTGCGGGCGACCACCCGCTCACGCAGGCCGCAGCCACCCCGTAGCACGGACCAGCTCAACACCAGTCCAGCGCCCAACGGGATGTCGCCGGGCCAGGACGGCACGGAAGGCACCGGCGCGCCGAGCACCGTGGTTTGCTGCGGATCAGGGTCGGCAACGCCCTGCCACCGCCCGAGCGGAAGCACGATCAGACGGGCCTTACCGATGACATTGTCCACCGGCACAGTGCCAAACCGCTCGTCAGCAACGTGCCGGCGCGAGTCCGCACTGTTGTTCCGGTTGTCCCCCATCATCCACAGACCACCCGGGGGCACCGTGACCGGGCCGAACTCCTCCTGAGGCTCGCTACCGAGGAAGACGGCGTAGGGCTCGGTCAGCGCGGCGCCGTCGACCATGACGCGGTTCTGCTGATCACAGCACTGCACGGTCTGGTTCTCCACCGCGATCACCCGCTTGACGAAGTCCCGCTCGTCCGGCGGGGCAAGACCGATCAGAGAGGCGGCCTGCTGGAGACCCCGGATGAGCACGTTGTCCGACCGCGGGTTGGAGAACTCGAGACTGCTGCCCCACGAGTCGGGACCGCGGAATACCACGACGTCACCGGGTCGCGGATCACGCAACTGGTAGGTCAGCTTGTCGACCAGCACTCGGTCGTTGGTGCAGCCCGGACAACCATGCAGAGTCGTTTCCATGGAAGCCGACGGAATCACGTACACCCGGGCCAGGAATGTCTGGATCAGAAAAGTGAGCACCAGCGCGGTGATCACCAGGATCGGCAACTCGCGCCAGAACGAGCCCTTTTTTTTCTTCTTCTTCGACAGGCGATGCCGGTGCACTCGACGGCCGCGGGAGTCGTCGGGATCGTCGCCGCGAGCGGGTTCGGTCGAGCGAGCCAGGTGGGCCACGTCCTCAGGCTATCGGCAGACGGTCGCAGCAGGCGTCTCAGGACGCAGACGGCGTCCCACGCTTCTCCTTGATCTTGGCAGCCTTACCCCGGAGGTTGCGAAGGTAATACAGCTTGGCGCGTCGCACATCACCGCGAGTGAGCACCTCGATCGTGGCGATGTTCGGAGTGTGCAGCGGAAAGGTGCGCTCCACGCCCACGCCGAAAGACACCTTGCGCACGGTGAACGTCTCCCGGATGCCTCCGCCCTGACGGCGAATGACCACGCCCTGGAACAACTGCACCCGCTGTCGAGAACCCTCGATGACGCGGACGTGCACCTTCAGCGTGTCACCGGGCCGGAAGTCGGGGATGTCGGAACGCAGCGACATCGCATCCAGCGCGTCCAGGGTGTTCATCGGGGATCCGTCCTCGTCATCGTGTGCTCTGCACGGTCTAAAGCGCCCGGGTGGACGCGAACCAGCGACGTCGGTGGCAGCGGAGCCTTACCACCGTGAGGGCCGTCCCTGCCCTGCTTCCGCTGCGGGAACCGGTCCAGTGTGCCAGACGCTGGCGCCCGCGACGAAACCGGGCAGGTTGCTATCCGGTGCCGTCTGGCGGGTATCCGGATGGACTGACGAGTCCCTCGAGCACGGCACGGTCCGCACTATCCAATGCGCCGGGTGGTAGCGCAGCCAGCAGGTCGGGGCGCCGCGTCGCGGTGCGCTCCACCGCGCG
>JBGSWT010000645.1:0-9094 GCA_041751815.1 Pseudonocardiaceae bacterium | reverse complement strand
CGCGATGCGGATCATCCTCGCGGTCATCGCGGTCTGGGTCCTGGTGGTCGTGAACGACACGGTGCTCCTGCTCAGTGACGGGCAGCTGCTGGTCGTCGGCTTCGTGCTCGGCGTGTTCCCGCGGGTCGTCTGGCAGATCATTCAGTCGATCTTCAAGCGGATCACCCGCATCACCCTGCCCAGCATGCGCTCGGACCTGCCGCTGGGCGATCTCGACGGCCTCACGGTGTGGCACGAGTCGCGCCTGGAGGAGGAGGACATCGAGAACGTCCCCAACATGGCCAGCGCCGACCTGGTGGAGCTGATGCTGAGCACGCGACTGGCTGCTGAGCAGATCATCGACTGGGCCGACCAGGCGATCCTGTACACGCAGCTGGGGCCACAGCCGAAGGACCACAACGTCCGACAGCAGCTCCGGGCCCACGGGATCCGGACCGCCACCTCCCTGCTGGCCGCATCGGCCGCGGCGGGGGAAGGGAAGGAACGGGCGGAGTTCGAGAAGATCCTCCAGAGCGAGCAGGGCGTCAGCATCCTGCCAACCCTCGAGGCGACGCTGACCACGAACTCCAACCTCGAGCTGATCCGCCGCTGGCGACGCCGACCCGGACGGCGTGCCGACCGTGTCCTGCTCGACGGTGCACCACGGCCCAACCAGACTTGATCATCTGAGGGCACGGTGGGTTACCGCCCCCCACCGTGGCTGGAGCTGCGGACGCGGGCTGGGGTGGCGTGATCAGGAGCGATCCAGTTGGCCAGCAGGTACAGGAGCGCGGCGACGGCGAAGGGGATCGCCCAGCTGAGATCGATGCCGCCGGTCAACCCGGCGAGCGGACCGGTGTAGAGGGAGCTATCCACGAAGAGCAGGCCCGACACCACTGCGGGCACGAATGCGGAGAGGGCACGTGGGTTGACACCGTGGGTGTACCAGTAGCGGCCACGACGGTGGGGGGTGGCGAAGGTGTGCAGGTCCAGCGGCTCGTACTGGCCCCGGTGCAGCGCGAACCCGACGATCATGATCGCGGCCCACGGGGAGACCAGCACGAGCAGCACGAGGACGAACGCCGAGATGGAGTTGATCGCGTCGTAGACCACGGCGCCGAGGTAGAGCACAGCAGTGCCCAGCACCGACATCACCAGCGTCGTCGCTACCCGAGAGACGCGCCAGAACACGGAGTTGGCGGACAGTCCGGCGGCGTAAAGACACAGCCCGCCTTGTGGCACGGTGCCCACCAGACCGAACAGGACGACCACGGCGGCGAACCAGGGCGGGACCGCGTCGGCGACACCGACGATCCACGGCTGGTCCGGGTCGGCCACGACCGTGGTGACATAGGCGCCGACGAGCAGCGCGACCGCGTTGCTGGTGTACATGGTCGCGCCGGTCCACAGCATGGCGGATCGATCGCTGACCTCGGGGCGGAGGTAGCGGCTGTAATCACCCTGGAAGGTCGAGTAGGAGATGGGCAGGGTGGCCGCGAGCGACACCGCCAGCAGCCAGGTGGGCCAGAATCCGTCGAGCACGTACGGCCCGCCGAGGTAGCCAGGGTCGAACTCGGGCATGAGCACCAGGACGAGCATGAGGAGCACCACCCCACCGGTGAGGGTCAGCAGCTTGTAGGCGGCCAGCAGGGTGCGGTGTCCGTAGCCGGCGACGAGGGCGACCAGGCCGGCGACCAGGGGGATCGCCACGGCCAGCGCGGCGGTATTGGTGGGGGTGCCGAGCACACGCTGCCCCGCGACGAGCGCGGCGGAGGCCCCGGTCCACACCGCAATGGCGAAGAAGCCGAGTGCGACCACGATAGTGATCAGATTGGCGATCATTCGACCGCGGACCCCGAAGTGCGCCCCGCTGGAGATCGGGTCGTTCGTGCCGGTGCGCTTACCGAACCGGACCAGCGGGGCGAATACCGCCGTTCCCAGCAGCAGGCCGAGCAGTACGGCGCTCACGGTGGCCCACCACCCGAGTCCGAACACGACCGGTAGCGCACCCAAAACGACGGTGCCGAGAGAGAACTGAGCGGAGTACCAGATCCAGAGGAACTCCCGAGGCGAAGACCGGCGCTGTTCCGGAGGAACCATGTCGATCCCGCGATGCTCCACCCCTCCTACCCGGTCCTCGGTCCGCGTGGTCGAGCTGGGCCGGATCTCCGGCGCGTCGTCGAGCGTGGTGACGCGCAGCGGCCTGCAGGCCGGGCCGCTGACCTGCCGCCCGGTCAGCAGATCGAAAGTGGCGTGGTGGAGCGGGCAGGTGATGCGCAGGGTGCGGGTGTTGACCCGGCCGAACTGCAGCCGCCCCTTGCGGTGCGGGCAGGCGGCCTCGACAAGCACCCGACGGCCGGCGACCTCGATCAGGATCTGGTCCTCGCCGATCGGACGGATCCGGGCCGCGGTGCTCACTCCGCTCGCCTGGCCTTGGCCACCGCGGCCTCGGTGGCAGCGGCCACGGCGGTGCTGGTCAGCTCGATCCCGGCCCAGATCTTGGCCAGGTCGATCGGTCGGTCCTCCTCCAGGGCTTTGATCGCCTCCAATATCTGGCGGCTGTGGAAGCTGTCGATATAGAGGTGCTCGGTGTAGTACTGGCTGTTGCGGATGCCCAGCCGTTCGCTGGCTGCGGTGAAGCTCTTGAACACGTACCGCACGCTGGACTCGAAGTAGGCATAGGCGCCCAGGAAGTACTCCGGTGCCGGAGCCCGTGCGGCGAGCCAGTGGAACAGGTTGACGTAGGCGAAGCTCTCGTCGTTGACCGTCGCGACGTAGTGTCCGAGCTCGGTGGGCATGCCCAGCTCGGTCAGCAGCTTGCGGTACAACGCGGAGTGTTCCTGCTCGTTGTTGCCGCAGCCGAACTCGTCGATGAGCACGCGGAAGACCGCCATTCGGGACTTGGCAGGCAGCCGCGGGATGATCGGCAGGTGGGCCTGCGACTCCACGAGGCCGTCGACGGCGAACTCGGCGACCACGATCTTGAACTGCTCCAGGGTGGCCTGCTCGGCCAGGTAACGGTCACACTCGGGGGGATCGGCCTCCTCGCAGCGCAACAGCTCGCGCAGCATCGAAACCAGCTCCTGGCGCGATGTCAACCGCGGCGCCCGGTGCTCGAGTTCGGCGGCGCGCGGAACCACCCACTCCCGCTCCAGGTTGACGATCTCGGTGTAGGTCGCGAGGTCGGGAGTCGTGCGGTTGTAGACGTAGAGCCGCTGTTGGGTGGTGTTCGCACCGGCGATGGTGGTCATCACACCGTCACCTTCGTTGCCACGACCCGATCCGTGTCGATCACACCGCGGCGCACGAGCTCGGTCTTCACCGGGCGGTACCAGTCTTCGGTGAGTACCCCGTAGCGTTCGCAGGCGTCATTGATCTCTGCCTGGCGTGCCGGAGTCGGGTCGACGAACATCGCGTTGCACAGCGTGGGTTCGAGGTTGGCCAGGGGCCCGATGAACCCGGCCACTCCGGGGGTCTCCAGCAGCAGGTTCTCCCAGCCCGCGAACACCGGTACGGCGGGCAGGTCGGCCACGATCCGACGGGTCAGCTCGGGTGCACCGCTGGATTCCTTGATGCCGACGACTCCGGGGAGCCGGCAGATCGTCATCAGGGTGTCGGGCTCGATGTGGTTACCCGAGAGGGCCGCCTCGTTGTAGACGAACACCGGCACGGCGACCGTGGAGCACAGTGCGGCGAAGTGGTAGTAGATCTGTTCCTGGGTGAGGTCGGCGCTGAACGGGGTGCTCACCACGACCGCGTCGACGCCCAGGGCGACCGCGCGTCGGGCGCGGGTGACCACGGCGGTGGTAGTGGCCAGCTCGATCCCGGCCAGCACGGGGAGTTCGCCGGCATGTGTCCGGGTGGCTGAGATCATCTGCTGCCACTGCCGATCGGTCAGGGCCCAGCCCTCACCGGTGCTGAGTGCGGGCATCAGCGCGGTGACCTCGCCGCGGACCGACTCGATCAGTCGGGCGACGCAGCTGTCGGAGACCTCGCCGGCATCGTCGAAGGGGGTGACCAGGGGAACGATGGTTCCGGAGTACATAACGGACCTCACAGGGTTTCGATAGGGATGCGCAGTGTCAGCGAGGATTGGTAGAGCTGTTCCAGGTGCGCGGGGAAGGACTGCTCCCCAGTCGGGGGCACGGGGGCGACGGGTAGGTCGTGACGGGCGGTCAGCCGGGGGTTTGTGGTGTGCAGCACCGCGCCGCGGCGTAGCACCATGCCCATCAGCAGGCGTTCGCGCATCGGCAGGGAGATCAGTCCCGGCGTGCTGAACGCGGTCTGGACGTCGGTCTCGTCGTAGCCGTGTCGATGGATCGTCATCTCGGTGTGCAGGGTGTCCATGAACGGGTAGTAGGCGTCCTGTGTCGACCTCGGGTGTCCCCACACCACGTCGTCGCACCAGCCCACGTGTTCCAGGCTCATCGTCACCCCGCGGTGCAGCCTCTGGACGAAGAAGGTCTTGCAGCCTGTTCGGACGGATTCCTTGTCGGCATGCATTCCCAGGAAGGTTGTGGCGTCGACAACCTCAGCAGGACCAGCCATGACGGTCGAGCACCTCCCGCATTGTGGTCATGGCGGCGGCGAACGTCTCGGGTCGGCGGGAGAGCGCGATCCGGATGTACCGTTCACCCTTCTGAGGTTGGCTCCAGAAGAAATAGGTGCCGGGCAGGACGTAGACCTGCTCTTCGAGCAGCCGTCGCTGCAGTTCGGTGGCGGTCAGATTACTCGGCGTGACACGGAACCAGGCGACGCTGGTGTCCACGACGGGCTCGACGTAGTCGAGGATGGTGCCGAACAGTGCCTGGCGGACGGCGCACCGATTCTCGGTGATCACGTCGCGGACCGAGGCGAATCCGTCCTGGATGGAGTCCTCGGCGTAATGGGTGAGGATGTTGAGCACGAATGGTGAGACGTTGAGCAGGACCGCGGTGTGGATATTGTAGATGTCCTCCCGGATATCCTCACTCGCGGTGATCATGGCGGCTTTCGCATCCTGCACAGGCCAGGTCTTGCCGGTGTCCTCGATCGCCGCGTAGGTCACACCGGAACCTTCCAACAGCTCGTAGAGGTCGAAACGGTCGTGCCGGGGATCACACAGGGCGAAGGAGGCGAAGCACAGATCGAGCAACAGCAGCTTGTCGTGGTCCGTGCAGAAACGGACGACCTCCTCGAAGCCGCGACGGCCGTCCTTGAGGAGGCTGAACCCGGTCGGGTTGTTCGGGTCGACTAGATACACGGCGTCGGACGCTACCGTCCGCAGATTTTCGTAGACCGTCTCCGGATCTGCCAGATAATGCTCCGGCAACGGCACGAGCGGTGTCTGCATGTGCTTGAGCAGGTCGACGAGGTTGTCGAAACACGGCTCGATCAGCGCGACGGTCATGTTGCGCTGCGCGCAGTACATCGCGGCCACCATGGTAGACACGCTGGCCGAGTAGGACAGCAGGGTCTTGCCGAGCGCGACGGCGGTGGGCTGCTTGTGCAGCCGGAAGAACGCGTCGATCAGGCGCTCCTCGTGGAAGGCCTGCAAGGAGTCCTCGGACTCATACCACAGGTCGGGCAACCGGCCGACGATCTTGTCCTGGCTCGGCGACTGCCGCTGATGGGTATGGGCGTCGGCCAGGTTGAAGCGGGTCTTGAGCGCTTGGATCTCATGCTGGGTGAGATCCAAGAGCCTGATGACGTCCGGAGTTGGCGCGCCGGCTGCCTCCTGGCCACGGGCGATCGTCGACGGGACGACTCTGTCGTTGTGAGACATCGGATCCTTACCTGTTCTGGTTTCGGTGAGCCGCTGGTGGACGAAACGGCCCGTTTGGCACGGGTCGCGCTTGTCCGACACCCAACAGTAGGATGCCTCTTCACCAGATCAGGTGAACTGAGAATAAACGATTACCGGCGGTTTACCCAACCAGCTGTCAACCGCTGAGCAGGCGACTTCTGCCTGCTTTGGGAAGCACAAGACGCCCGTCGTCGTTCTTCGACGACGGGCATCCATGTTTCAGTGCGGTTCGGCGCTATTTATCAGTCGCGAGTTTGATCGTGATGTATTTCTCCCGCCTGTCGTCGCGGCGTGTCGCCGTGGGTTTCTGTCGGGACGGTCAGCTTGCGGCGCGCTGCAGGATGTCCTCGTAGACCGAGGGGTCGTCGCGGTGGACGACCGGCCAACCGATGCCGTACGCGCCGTGCCAGCCGACCTCGAAACCGGGGTTGGCGTGGTCGGTACCGTCGGGCAGGAACAGGTGCGGGCTGCAGTTGACCTGGTCGGTGTGGGCGATCGCGGCCTGTTCGGTGATCGCCCGGCGAGCGCGGCCGTCGCCGAGGGCCTCGGCGAGCTTGTCCACGTCGACGCCCACGGCGCGCGACGCGGCGTCGAGGATCACGGTGGTGTTGGTGATACAGCGGGACTCGGCCCAGAACGCCCGCCGCAGGACGAGGTCGAGTTGTTCGGCGGGACGGGCGCCCTGCTCCTTGGCGGCCTGGATCGCCTCCAGCGCGGGAAGCATCGACGACGGGTAGAGCCAGTCCTTGTCCTGCCAGAGCTGCCAGCCGGCGTCGGGTTCATGGCCGGCCATCCGGCCGACCTCGCTGTCGGTGCCGGGCCGTGGGCTGGGCGCGTTGTTGAGCAGCTCCAACGGAAAAGCCCGGTGATCGAACGTGACGCGGTCGTGCAGGCCGAGGCGTTCGCGGGTGGCGTGCAGCCGGTGCACGGCGATGTGGGCGAAGGAGCACCAGATGTCTGAGAAGATGACGATCACGCCGGCTGGCGGGGTGAGGTCGGTGATGGCCGGCTCCGGTGGGATTGTTGTGGCGGTCACGGGTTGTCCTCCTGTGCGTTTGAGGTGTTGTCCGGGGTGCCAGGTCGCGGTGTCGCGCCTTCGTAGCGAGTGAGCACCGCCTCGACGCTGAGGTCCTCCTCGGGTAGCCAGGGAGCCATAGCCGGCACCCCGCGCATCAGCTCGAGCAGGACGTCGGTGCGGCCGGTGGCGGTGGGTGCGTGCGAGCTGAGCACCCGCGTCGGACGCAGGTGCCCGATCTCGTCGATCGCCCGGTTGAACTTGTGTTCGTCGACCAGCGCCGTCCAGGGAGCGTTCGCCCGCGTGAACAGGCGCATCCCGTCCAGGTAGTCGGACTCGAGGGCGTCGGCGGCGTCCTCGACAAGCGCGGGCAGCACGGTGCCGAAGCAGTCCGAGCTGAACAGCGACCCGGAGGTGTGATCGTAGATCGCCAGCGTGGAGGGCGCGTCGTAGGCCGGTGGTCGCAGCACGGAGAGCGTGCGACCGCCCAGGTCCAGCCGGCGTCCGGGATTGACGGTCCGGACCCGGTGCGGTGGCACCTGCCACTGCTCGGCCAGTCGCGGGATCGACAGCCCGTTGGTCAGCAGCGTTGCGTGTGGCGCGGCCATCAGGACCTCGCGCAGGTTGCCGGCGTGGTCGCGGTCGTCGTGGGTGAGCACGATCCAGCGCAAGTCGGTCGGCTCGACCAGCGACCACAGGGCCTCCTCGAAGTCGCCACGGTCCACCGGCATGCCACTGTCGATGAGCACCGGTTCGGGTCCCCGGACCAGGTACGCGTTGACCGGCTGCAGCCCGACCCCGCCGATGGGCAGGTGCGAGGGCAGGGTGAACACCTCGGGGCCGCAGGCGTGCGGCTTGCTCATGTTCGAGGTCACGACGATCTCCCGTCTCTGGTCAGGTGAGTTGGACGAGTACCGAACCGGCGATGAGCAGGGCCAGACCGCCGATCCGGGCCGTGGTGAGCGGTCGCTGCGGCATGCGGAACCAGCCGAACTGGTCGATGAGCGCGGAAGCCAGTTGCTGACCGGTCACGGTCAGCGCCACCGTCACCGCCGCCCCGATGGTCGGGATGAGCAGGAAGGTGGCGGTCACGTAGGTGGCTGCGCAGAACCCGCCGAGCCAGCCCCACCACGGCATCACGCGCAGCGGTCGCAGCTGTGGGGTGGGCGTGCGCCGCAGCACCAGTAGGACGATCAGGACGAGGGCGATGGTCAGCGTGGCCACCACGAAGCTGATCGTCCCGACAGCGAAGGGCTGCCCGATGTCCTGCTTGAGCTGGGCGTTGATCGCACCCTGAATAGGCAGCACCGCCCCGGCCAGCAGACCCAGGGCGATCCAGCTGGCCTGGGACGTGGAGATGCCCGGTGCCGCTACGGACAGGACCGGGCGCGTCGCGGTGCCCGGACCGCCGTCACCGGATCGTGCGGCGGTACCCCCCAGCGCGGGAGTGCTCGAGCTGCCGCCGCGCTGGGCCAGCTGGTGACCTCGGATGATCACCGTGATGCCGACGAGCACCGCGAGGGCGCCGAGGACGATACCGGGGCTCAGCGGTTGCCGGGGTACTGCGAGCAGGCCGAACAGGTCCAGGCCCAGCGAGGCGAACACCTGCCCGGTGACGAACAGTCCTACCGCGGTCAACGCCCCCAGCCGGGGGAACAGCAGGATCCCCGCAGTGATGTACAGCGGGCTGGCGATCCCCCCGAGCAGCAGCCACCACGGTTCGACCTCGGGCACCAGTCCGACCGCGCCGATCGCGCCGACCGCTGTGGCGAGCACGGCCAGGGCCCCTGCCGCCACCGTCAGCTGCAGGGTCGACGCTCCGTACGGGGTGCCCACCGCCTTGTTCAGTTGCTGATTCACCGAAGCCTGCACCGCGAGTAGACAGCCGACCAGCAGCGCAGATGCCAACAGAGCCAGATTCATGATCACCCCACGTCGTCACGAAGTGGACACCGTGTCCTCTTCACTCTCGAGGTGACCATAGACGTAAGTGGACTCTGTGTCCAGTTAGTTGGAGGTTCGGTACGCTGCCGCTCGTGACCGCAGCCGAGGAGACCTCCGCGTCTGGGGGCAAGGCCGTCCTGGCCAGGCCAGCTGCGTGGGAGGATGTCCCAGCTGCCGGCGATCGCTCAGGACGTCCTGATCTGCTCGTCCGGCCTGACGGTGTGCCCCGGGAGCGGGCTGATGCGGCCCGCTGCATCAGCACGACGAGGTCGCTGGCGAGCGGGAAGTGCTGGACCGAGCTGGGCAGGTAGCGGTAGGCGTCCCGCTCGCCGGAGATGACGCCGCCGACGATCGGGACGACCCGCTCGAAG
>JBGSWT010000644.1:0-1901 GCA_041751815.1 Pseudonocardiaceae bacterium | reverse complement strand
GCTCACCAGGTACTCCGGGCGCGGTACCGGCATCGCAGGTCGCAGGCTGCGGCGGCGGCCCGGCCTCAGCGCCCGTACCGGCAACCTTCCGCGCGGCACCACTTCAGGACGACCCAGTACAAGGTGTCCTGCCCCGCGGCGCACCCCGCAGCTTCCCTTGTGCAAGATCGCGCGAAACAGCGTGTTACTACACCTTCCCGCGAACCGTCGACAACCCCGCAGCGGGACAATCGGGCTGGCTTATGCCAGGCAGGTTGAGCAGTGTCACAAGCGCGCCTGCCATGGGAGGGGTATGGTATGTGCACAGGGCGTGACACCACCGGCGTGATACCACTGCTGATACCACTGGTGACATCTCGGTCACGCGCCCGGCTCGGTGGCCGATGCCATCGAGTGCATGCATGTGAGCGCGCACCTCGTGTCCTCGTTCCCCGCTTCGTTGCGTCACCTAGCGACCGGAGCGGGTCGAGCGAGACGGCGGCGGGCGCGCCGTACGAGAGAGGCGATCACACTGACCGTCAGTCCGACCTACCTATCCGATATCCAACTCCCGGAGCACCCCCACCCGCTGACCTTGGACAATTCCGAGATCGCCATCGACGAACCAGCCCCGCTGCAGGCCGGTGCTCCGGTCCGGGATGACTCCCCTACTTTCGCCGAGCTCGGCGTCCGCGACGAAATCGTCCGCACGTTGCGCGCCGCAGGTATCGAACGCACCTTCGCAATCCAGGAACTCACCCTGCCGCTGGCCCTGGCGGGTGACGATCTCATCGGCCAGGCCCGCACCGGCACCGGCAAGACGCTGGGCTTCGGTGTCCCGCTGATCCAGCGGATCACCGCAGGGGACATCTCGCTCGACGGCACGCCCCGCGCCCTGGTGGTTGTGCCCACCCGTGAGTTGTGCCTGCAGGTCACCGCTGACCTCACCGAGACCGGTCGTGATCTGGGCGTCCGGGTCCTGCCGGTATACGGCGGCCGGCCTTACGAACCGCAGATCAAGGCGCTGACCAGAGGGGTCGACCTGGTGGTCGGCACCCCGGGTCGGCTGCTAGACCTCGCCGAGCAGCGCCACCTGGTGTTGGGCAAGGTGCGGGTGCTGGTACTCGATGAAGCCGACGAGATGCTTGATCTGGGCTTCCTGCCCGACATCGAGCGGATCCTGCGGATGGTCCCCGAGCAACGCCAGACCATGCTGTTCTCGGCCACCATGCCCGGCCCGATCATCACGCTGGCCCGGACCTTTCTCACCCGGCCGACGCATATCCGCGCCGAGGAACCCGACGCCACCGCCATCCACGAGCGGACCCGGCAGTTCGTCTACCGGGCGCACGCGATGGACAAGGTGGAGTTGCTCTCCCGCACCCTGCAGGCCCGCGAACGGGGCCTGACGATGATTTTCACGAGGACCAAACGCACTGCTCAAAAGGTGGCCGACGAGCTTACCGAGCGCGGTTTCGCGGCCGCGGCGGTGCATGGCGACCTGGGTCAGGGTGCCCGCGAGCAGGCTCTGCGGGCGTTCCGCTCAGCGAAGGTCGACGTGCTCGTCGCTACCGACGTGGCCGCCCGAGGCATCGACGTTCCCGAGGTCACTCACGTCATCAACTACCAGTGTCCGGAAGACGAGAAGACGTACGTGCACCGGATCGGGCGGACCGGCCGAGCTGGCCGGGAGGGCGTCGCCATCACCCTGGTCGACTGGGACGACGAGCCGCGCTGGAAGCTGATCAGTGACGTTCTGGTCCTTGGCATGCCGGAACCGGCGGAGACCTACTCCACCTCCGAGCATCTGTTCAGCGACCTGGACATCCCGGCCGACTCCACCGGACGGCTGCCACTGACTCGGCGTACCCGGGCCGGGCTGGCTGCCGAACCCAGCGACGAGGACGGCGGGCCTCGCGGTC
>JBGSWT010000643.1:0-4430 GCA_041751815.1 Pseudonocardiaceae bacterium | reverse complement strand
CCGGCGCCGCGGCGGCCGCCTTGCCGGAGCGGCTTGGCGAGCAGCTGTGGGGTCGTGCAGCACGCTCGCAAGAGACCGCGGCGCAGGCCGGGAGACTGAGCAGAGGGGTGGAGCGAGGCGAGGGCAGCTGGCCCGGTGATAACACCAGCGCCGATGCCGATATCGACGCCGGAGATCTTCGCGCGGCAGGCCGGTCGCCCAGCGGTGGCACTGGCTGACCGCGCCCAGGGTTACCGGCCCGGCGGTGGGGGTAGCCCGCTGTTCATCGCATTGATCACTGGCGGTGACTCGGGTATCGGTCGGGCGGTATGCGTCGCGTTTGCCAAGGAAGGGGCCGATATCGCGTTGGCATATCTCTCCGAGGATGCCGCCGCGAAGCACACGGCAGAGCTGGTGCGTGCCCAGGGTCGAAGGTGCCTGACGATTCGTGGCGATCTGGCGGACTCTGAGCACTGTGCCGAAGTGGTGCGGCGGGTCATCGACGAACTGCATCAGCTGGACGTGCTGGTCAACAATGTGGCGACTCAGGCGGTCGGCTGATTACGGTGAAATGCAAGCGGGTAACCACAGAGCATGGACAACGGCCAACTCTCAGCTCGCGAGGCCAAGCTTGCGGCGTCACCGCCGGACAAGATGTTCATTTCCCTTCGCGAGCAGCTCGATAACGTCCGGGAGTGGAACGAGCTGCGCCGGTGGGGGTTGCGCGCTGACGATCTCGACTCCGTTGATCTTATCCCCTCGGCGGCCGCCTCGGCTGGGAACCAGCCACTCGTCGTTGATGTCCTGGCCGTGTACCTCGGTGGCAACGACGACCTCAACGGTGTCCGACGCACCTGCCACGAACTGTGGACGGTGGCCGGCGAGCAGCAGCCGCACACCTGGTGCTGGGACTGGTACTGGGACAAGTGGATGGATCGCCCCAAACCGGTGCGCCTGCTCGACGGAATCGTCCATCGGCCCGGTGTCCGCCGGGTGACCGTCGACCTGGGTGCCCACTTCCAACCCGGCCGCTACCAGCGGGCCCGCAGCGTTCGCGGTCAAGACTCAGCGCATGCCGAAGTGCTTGCCGCCGCCGCGCACTTCCCGCGATGGATCTGGGCCATGGACGGCAAAACAATTCCCTACACCTGGGTCGCGGGCTATGAGGTGATGATTCGGGAGCGCCCAAGCCCTGAGCGTCTACCCGCACTGAGTTGGAGTGGGTTTCGCCACACCATGAGCCTTACCGCTAGTTGGGCCGATCACGCCCACATCGGATGGGCAGCGCCGACCTGCGAGAGCTAGCGCGTTGGTCATCACAAGTTCAACGCGGTGATCCATTCTTGCTCGGCCGGTGCATCCGCACCTGGCCGAGCTGCCCGTCCTCGATCTCGGCGGTCATCCAACTGCAGGTCGGCTGGCGTCGACGGTCGGTCGGGGAGCCCGGGTTCAACAGCCGCAGGCCAGTCGAGGCCACCGTGTCCCACGGAATATGGCTATGCCCGAATACCAGCACGTCGGCGTCGGGGAAACGGGCGGCGCACCGTTGCTCCCGGCCACGCGCCGGTCCAGTCTCATGCACGACTGCAAGCCGCAGGCCGTCGAGTTCAGCCGTCGCGATCTCCGGCAACCGTGCCGACAACGACGGCCCGTCGTTGTTCCCGACCACCGCGATCAGCCTGTTCGTCCGGGCTAGCAACGTATCCAGTAGCTCGACGCACACCCAGTCCCCGGCGTGCACCACGACGTCGGCTTCGCTTGCCGCGCGCCACAGCTGCTCGGGCAGGTCCCGGGCGCGCTGCGGGACGTGCGTGTCGGCCATCAACAGCAGCTTCACGCGTCCATCGTGTCCTTTTCTCCGAGTCGGCTGTGCGGATTTAGAACAGATTTCCCCCCGCTGTCCCCAGCATCTGCTCGCGCACCAGCGGAATCGGGGGCCCGCCGTAGGACAGGAAACGGTCGTGAAATTCGCGCCACGCGGCGCGTCCACCACGGTTGGCGGTCCAGTCCGCGCGCAACTTGCGGATCATCAGCTTACCCATCGTGTAATTGAGATATGCCGGGTCGTACGTGCCGCGCGCCGCCTGCTGGCGTGCGCTGCCGGGATCCTGGTATCCCTGTTCACGGAACATCGTTTCGCAGTCCGCCATGCTCATGCCCTGCGTGTGCATGCCGATCGCACACAGGAAGCGCACGTTACGCAGCAGCGCCTCGCCGAGCTGGCCGATGTGCACCTCCGGTGCGCCATTACCGAGGCCCGCTTCCCACATCATTTCTTCGGTGTAGTGCGCCCAGCCTTCCGCGTAGGCGTAGCCGACGAACATCTGTCCGATCTTGGACGACGAGCGGTTCGCGTGCAGGAACTGCAGGAAATGTCCTGGCCAGACTTCGTGCGCTGAGGTGAACAGCAAGCTGGACTTACCCGGCACGTAGGCGTCCTGATCAGGCTGGGACCACGATGGATCCGGCGGCGCGATGTAGTAGACCGACGGCATGCCCTTGTCGTATGGGCCGGGGATATCGATGTAGGCGAAGTTCGAGCGTTGGTACGGTGGCGCTTCCGCGACCAGCGCCTGTTCGGTACCGGGAATGCTGACGAGATCGTGATCGACGATGAACTGGCCCAACATGCCTAGCTGGGCACGCGCGCCTTCTACCGGGCCGCCGCTCGGCTTGTCCGCCTGCACCTTGGTGACGCAGGCCTCGATCGCTGCGCCTGGTAGGTATTCCGCGCACGCCTGCTTGAGTGCGGCGAGGTTGCGGGCGAGATCAGCACGGCCCACGCTCTCCAACTCCGCGAGCGGAGTGGTGACGCGCTCGGTTCTGCGGAGCATGTCGGCGAACTTCGCCGGGCCGAGCGCGAAGTTCTCGGTGGCCTGCGGCAGACCGCTGTTGAGCCAGTCTGCGAGGTCCTGCATCGCCTGCGCCGCCGGCTCGATCACACTCGTCAGCTCCGCCTGCAGCGCCGGATCTTTGACCTCGGCGAAAATCTTCGGCACGTCCTTGCGGTAGAAATCCGGAAAGCCGCCGAAGCCATCGACGCCGTACTGGATGAAACTTCTCGGCAACGGCGTGCGCAGGTTCGCGCGAATCTGTGCAGCGGCCGAAGGCACGGCGCGTGCGTAGCCGATGAACGCTTTAAGCCTCGTGTCGGCCGAGGCGTAAGGACGCGTGAGATACACACTCGGATCGAGGCCGCCGAGGTAGAATGCTGGGTTCGTGAAGGGCTCCTCTACTTCTTCCAACCAGAACAGATCGGCGTCGATCTGCGAGAGGAGGTATTGTCGTTCGAAGCGCTGGTCGGCGCTCAGTGCATTGTGGTCGAACGCTTCAGCCTGCGTGCGCTGCGTATGCAGCCACTGGATCTCGGCGCGGAGGCCGGCCGCACTCCAGTCCGGCAAGCGGCCGTCATATTCGTGTCTGCCTTGCTGGACGGCGAAGGTAGGGCTCCGCGCGAAATAGCCTTCCTCAAACTGACCCAGGTACTTAGTCCATTCGGGGTTGCCGGCGGTTCGCGTGGCGCTTTCCGGCGGCGGCGCTGCGGTGGTTTGGCAGCCACAGGCGAGGACGACGAGCAGCATCGCGATAGCGCCGACGAAGCGCTGCACGGGGATCGGCTGGGCCATGGGATTCCTTTGTGAAGGACAGGACTGGCTGCAAGATTACGAGCTGGTGATGGCCTGGGGGAAGGTGAATAGCCGGTTAGGGTCATAGTGCTGCGCGATCTGGCGCAACCGCGCCGCCGAGACCGTCGATGAGTATCAGAACTGTCCGGCCGTCACATACCGAGGCGATCTGGGCAGGGTCGGCCACCGGCGCAGTCATCACCCGCGACGAGGCCACGAATGCCTCGCGATCCCAGTGCCCGCCACCGGCGAAGTAGCGCATCGCGTCGAGATAGTCGTGCTCGGCCACGGTGTGCAACGTCGGCCGGCTGCCGATCCGACCGATCAGGTCCGTGAGCAGGGGATCCAGCGCGCCTGCCGAGCCGACATAGCAACCGAGGACCGCGCAGTTCGGGGGACTGGCGCCGATGAGGTGGCAGTTCGAGCACAGCTCGTCGGGCATGCTGGAGATCCACTGCTGCCAGCCACCGAGTACGTCGGGCACCGAGCCCGCCGGGAAAGCGAGCTGAAAGATGGTCAGCTGCGGGGCAGGCACGGTGTCGAAGGTCAACGACGTGACGATTCCGAAGTTGCCGCCACCACCGCCCCGTAACGCCCAGAACAGGTCCGGCTCCGCGGACGGCGACACCGTGCGTGCCGTGCCGTCGGCCGTGACCACTGTCGCCGACACCAGCCGATCACAGGTCAGCCCGTACGTGCGGGACAGTATGCCGATCCCGCCGCCGAGCGTGAGACCGGCGATGCCGACCGACGGGCACGAGCCGGCCGGCAGGCACCGCCCGGCCTCGGCGAGTGCGGTGTAGACGTCGATCAGCCGCGCGCCGG
>JBGSWT010000642.1:0-5481 GCA_041751815.1 Pseudonocardiaceae bacterium | reverse complement strand
AATGCCAGCTCACCCGGGGTGTAGGTGTTGAAATCGCAGTAACCGCAGCGGGTGGCGCAGAACGGCACGTGCACGTACACGCCGAATGGCCGGTCCGGCAGCCCGCGCTGGGCGGCAGCGGGCAGGCTCCCGTCCAGCGGGGCGGGGTCACCGACGGGTAAGACAGCCACGTGAGCATTGTCCCAACATCCGAATGCGGGTGGTTCGCACTGGGGGATAGTGCAATCTGATGAGGCGCCGGCTAGGGGGTGCAGTCCGGGTCGCTCATGGGGCAGACGCGCGGGTCGTAGTCCCTGGCGAGCTGGCTCGTCACGAACGCGCCGGTGGGTTGTTCCTCCGGCTTGAGCCATCGTGCGAGTGCCAGGATCGTGACGCTCGCCGCTCCGCCGCGACGAAGTGCCAGGGCCGCTGACTGGGCGTTACCGCCGCTGGTCCAGGTGTCCTCGATCAGTAGGACATGACGACCTCGCACGTCGCTGGTCGCGGTGACCGCGAATCGATCGGCGCTAGTGGTGCGTTCCTGCGAGTCGACACGCTCACCGGTCAAAAGCTCAATTTCCGGTATCGCCAGTCCCGCCCGCGTCGCCACCACATGCAGCGGATGCTCGCCGGTCCGGTCGGTCCGGTCGGTCCGAAGGGAGGGCACGAACGCCCATGCGTCGACGTCGGCGCCGAGCCGACGCTCGATGCACCCGCCATGGAATTCCAGGACAGCGAACAGCAGCACGCTGAGCAGGGTCTGGTTGTGTCTGGCAGGCGCTTGGAGATCCTTGTAGCTGTGCATGAGATACCCGGACTGACGTCCCCTGATTCCGTAACAGACGGTGACAACGAGATCTGCGAGGTCGTCGCCGAACTCCTGCTGATCACGTCGACAGCGCAGGCACAGGTCGAAAACAGGCTTAACCGGCGTCGTACACACTGCACACGTCACCCGAGCCTCAGACACCGCGTTGCGCAAGTAGCCGCCGACGTCTGCGATCAATCGATCGCAGATCCTCCTCCTCCCGACGGCGGACAAGCGGCCGCCCAGGCTCATCCGTCGATGGCGAGCACGCCAGCAAGGATGTCATCGAGATCGGGACGCAGCCCGGCAACGACGCCAAGCACATCGTCCACACTGGACACGATGTGCACCCCGGGCCGGTGCTGCAACGTGGCGGCCCACTCGTTCATGCGCACCACACGGTCACGCAGGATCACTGGCCGGCCGTGCTCGACACCCACGCGTGCCTGGATTCGGGCACCGCTGGTCTCCCCCGCCTCGACGACGATCGTGGCTTGGCCGTAGCCGCTCATCGTGGCGTTACGCAGCGGAAATGACTTCTTGTGTGCCGGGGCGTCGGGCCAGAACTGGGACAGCACCAAGCCTTCGCGCACGATGCGCTCCTGCAGATTCCGATTCGCGGCGGGGTAGGCGCGGTTGATCCCGGTGCCGAGCACGGCGACCGTCCGTCCTCCGGCGTCCAGCGCCGCGGTGTGCGCGGCGGTGTCGATGCCTGCTGCCAGGCCGGAGACAACCGTGATTCCCGCTGACACCAGCGCTACCGACACCTCCGATGCCCAGTCCAAGCTCTGGTCGGATGCCCGCCGAGATCCAACCACTGATACCGCCTGTTCACCGGGGCGCAGCGTGCCCCGGCTGAAGAGCACGGGTGGCACCTGATGGATCTCGCGTAGCTGCGCGGGGTACGACACATCGCGGAAAGTATGCACGTCCAGCCCGGCGGCCCGCCAGCCAGCGATCTGACGAGCGGCGTTGGCGATCGGAGCAGGCGTGTCGGTATCGAACAAGGACTGTGCGTGGTGTGCGTCCCACACCGACCGGGCGCTGCCCGCCTCGATGATCTCAGCGGCGACTCCTGGCCATGACGCGGCCTGGAGTCGTTCCTGCAGCAGAGCAATCAGAGTCGCCCGTTCCCGGTCGTCCCACGGCGGCATCCGGCGCAGCTTAGAGGTACCGACGGTGATCACAACCCGGCCTTCCACTCGTGATGACCAGGAGTCAGTGTATCGAACAAAGGTTCGATAGATGTGGAGCGGAGCTCCCGTGTCGGTTCGCCTCCCTGCCGAACTACGGTCGGGCCCATGACCGCCGAGCTGGTGCACCTGACCGTGCAGTCCGGAATCGCCACCATCACGCTGGACTCCCCCGCCAACCGCAACGCGCTGTCCGCTCGGTTGCAAGCCGAGCTGCACGACGCGCTGGAGCGCAGCACCGGCGACGACTCGGCGCGGGTGGTGGTGCTTGACCACACCGGGCCCGTGTTCTGCGCCGGGATGGACCTCACCGCGCCCCGGGACGCCGTCAACGAGTTCCCCCGCATCTTGGAACGGATCTGGACGCACCCGAAGCCGGTGGTCGCCAAGCTGGCCGGGCCGGCCCGGGCGGGCGGAGTCGGCATCGTCGCAGCAGCCGACATCGCCGTCGCCGCACACGACGTCACCTTTGCCTTCACCGAGGTGCGCGTCGGTGTGGTGCCCGCCATGATCTCGGTGACCGTGCTGCCCCGGCTGGTGCGCCACGCGGCACATGAGCTGCTGCTCACCGGGGAAACCTTCAACGCCACCCGGGCGGTCGCCGTCGGCTTGCTCAACAGCGCGGTACCGGCCGAGCAGCTCGATGCCGAGGTGGACCGCTACACCGGAATGCTCGTCAAAGGTGGTCCCGAGGCACTGGCACTGACCAAGCAGCTGCTCCACGCGCCGGCGATGACCCGGGACTTCGCGACGATGCTCGAACTATCCGCTGCGCGGTTCGCCTCCGCTGAGGGCCAAGAGGGCATCCGCGCCTTTGCCGAGAAACGTCCAGCGTCCTGGGTTCCGCCCAGCTGATCAGCTGATCAGGAGTCGGCGAGCACCACCGACAGCGGGCGCACCGCGCCGGCCGTGGCCGCGTCGTCGAGCACCGCGAGTACAGCGCGGTAACCCTCAGGATCGGCGGCCTCGAGCTGACGGTGACCGGCCCAGACCAGCACGTGCTCTCCGGCGGGCTGCCAGGACAGGTCAACGAGGCAGTCGTACAGCGCATCGAGATTGCGGCCGTACCAGGCTGGGAATTTGAGGACTGCCCCGATCACGTCCAGCGCCGCGGTCTTGCTGGTCACCGGTCCCACCAGGTGCGCCAGGGCACCCCCTCGCCGGGCTTCGGCGAGCGCATGCGCCGCGTCGGGCACATAGTGCAACATGCGCCTCACCGCCGAGGATCGACCACGACGAAAGACTCGTAGTGGTCGCCTGTGTAGTACAGCTCAGTGGTGCCACCAGTGATCAGGCGGCGAGCGCCCCGATCGGACTCGCCCGGTGTCGGGACGGTGTACTCCCGGTAGAAGCCGGACCGCTGCGTGGGCAGCCGCCCCTCCCGGTTCCCGAATACCGTCCCGTCCTGGCGGTAGGGGAACGGGCCGCCGGCCTGGATCAGCTGCCACACCTCGGCAGCTTGCGGCGGTAGCTGCGACAGAGCACGCACCGCCAGGCCCTCCGCCGAGGCGACCGCCGCCGGGCGGTCAACGCTGGGTGAGTCGGACCACGTGGCGCGCCCGAACCAGACGCCGGCCACCAGGACAAGCAGACCGATCAGCGCAGCGCTGACCCGCCAGCGGGAGTTCACCGCGGCTCTTCGGCGGTCTTGGCCTCTAAGGATTTCGGGGCCAC
The DNA here is from genome assembly GCA_041751815.1 of Pseudonocardiaceae bacterium. Lineage (GTDB taxonomy): Bacteria > Actinomycetota > Actinomycetes > Mycobacteriales > Pseudonocardiaceae. The sequence continues at coordinate 1,827 of JBGSWT010000642.1, read as the reverse complement.
TAAGGACGCAGCGTCCGCTAAGGATGCAGCGTCCGCCGGAGAGCGGTGGCCGAACCGTTCAAAGACCAGGCCGAACACCCGATCGATGACCCGGGACGCCCCCCAGCAGACCGGCAGTAACACCAGCATGAGAATGGCCACCTGCAGCGGGAGCACCAGCCCGGTGAGCCACAGTTCCACCCCGTCCCACCAGCGGACCACCGCGTCCCACCCCGCCCACAGCACACCGCAGGGTAGCTCGCCTGGCTGTGCCCGCCGACGGCCGGCATTAGGTTGGGCGCATGTTCGCCGTCTATGCCGCCGAGCCGAACCACGAAGACCCGCTGGCCTCGCTGCGTATCGGAGACCGCCCCGACCCGGAGGTGCCTGACGGCCATGTGGCCGTCACCGTGCGAGCAGCCAGCCTGAATATGCACGATCTGTGGACGCTGCGTGGCGTGGGCATCACACCTGAGCAGTACCCGATGATTCTGGGCTGTGACGGTGCCGGCGTGCTGCCCAACGGGTCCGAGGTGGTGCTGCACTCCGTCATCCCCAGCCCGGGCTGGATGGGTGACGAGACGCTTGATCCCGGCCGCAAGCTGCTCACCGAGCAGCTGCAGGGCAGCTTCGCCGAGACCGTCGTCGTACCGGCGCGCAATGTGCTGCCCAAACCAGCGTCGCTGACCTTTCCCGAGGCCGGCTGCCTGGGCACTGCCTGGCTGACCGCCTACCGGATGTTGTTCGTGAAGTCTGGGCTGCGGCCCGGGCAGACCATGCTCGTGCAGGGCGCCTCGGGCGGGGTGTCCACGGCTCTGGTGCAACTCGGCCGCACCGCGGGGATGCGAGTGTGGGCAACCGGGCGCACCGAGGACAAGCGCGAGCTGGCCCGCTCACTGGGTGCGCATCAGACGTTCCAGCCCGGTGCTCGGCTGCCCGAGCGAGTCGACGCGGTCTTCGAGACCGTCGGCAAGGCCACCTGGTCGCATTCGGCGAAATCACTCAAGCCGGGCGGGATCATCGTCTGCTCCGGCGCCACCAGCGGGGACGCCGATCGCGCGGAGTTGACCCGGGTGTTCTTCCTGCAGCTGCGGGTAGTCGGCTCCACTATGGGCACCCGCGACGAGCTGCGCGATCTACTGTCTTTCCTGGACATCACCGGCGTGCGCCCGCACATCGGCGCAGTACTACCGATGTCCGACGCCAAGCAGGGATTCACCACGATGCTCAGCGGCGACACCGCCGGCAAGACCGTCTTCACCCGCTGACGCCGCCCACCCCGTCGGGGGGTGACGGGGTTACTTGCGGTCGTTGGTGGAGAGGGCGGCTACGAAGGCTTCTTGGGGGACTTCGACGCGGCCGATGGTCTTCATGCGCTTCTTGCCCTCCTTTTGCCGCTCTAGGAGTTTGCGCTTGCGGGTGATGTCCCCGCCGTAGCACTTGGCCAGCACGTCCTTGCGGATCGCGCGGATCGTCTCCCGGGCGATGATCCGGGAACCGATCGCGGCCTGGATCGGCACCTCGAACTGCTGGCGCGGGATCAGCTCACGCAGCCGGGTGGCCATCGAGGTGCCATAGCCATAGGCGGCCTCCCGGTGCACGATCGCGGAGAACGCGTCCACCGGCTCGCCCTGCAGCAGGATGTCCACCTTCACCAGGTCAGCGGTCTGTTCGCCGGACTCCTCGTAGTCCATCGAGGCGTAGCCCCGGGTGCGGGACTTCAGCGCGTCGAAGAAGTCGAACATGATCTCGGCCATCGGCAGGGTGTAGCGCATCTCCACCCTCGACTCCGACAGGTAGTCCATCCCCAACAGGGTGCCGCGGCGGCTCTGGCAGAGTTCCATGATC
>JBGSWT010000641.1:0-3142 GCA_041751815.1 Pseudonocardiaceae bacterium | reverse complement strand
CCCGCCCGGTACCGGCCGCCGAGCTGCTTCCCGAGCGCGCGCTGGCCGGGGACCCCGAGGCCGAACGGCAACTGGTGGACCAGGTGATGCGCCCGCTGGTGGCGGCCAGCGGCAGCCTGATCGAGACACTCGACGCCTACTTCGACGCCGGCGGGGTCCTGGAGAGCTGCGCCCGGCAGCTTTTCGTCCATCCCAATACGGTCCGCTACCGGTTGCGCCGGATCGCCGACATCACCGGGCGGGTGCCGGGCAACCCGCGAGATGCACTGGTGCTGCGGGTAGGCCTCGCGGTGGGCCGACTGGCCCGTTCCCGCGGCCTGTGGTAATGAACAATCGCAGACTGCCTAATCGCGCCTGGTCGCGTCAACTCGTTGTAGATACTCCACAAGAAGGGTGGCCCGGACTTCGTGCACGTCGGCATCACGCCGTTGCCGTGCCTGGTGTTCAGTAGAGCTGGTGATCGCGCTGCTTGCCCCCGGCCAAGGTGCTCAGTCCCCTGGCATGCTCACGCCGTGGTTGGCGCTGGAGGGCGCGCCGGCCCGAGTTGCGGCGTGGTCGACGGCGACCGGGCTTGATCTAGCACGGTTGGGCACCACGGCGGACGCCGAGGAGATCAAGGACACCGCAGTGACTCAGCCACTGGTGGTGGCGCTGTCGCTGCTCGCCGCCGAGGAGTTGGCCCGCAGAATCGATCTGCCGGCCAACGCTGCGGTCGTGGGGCATTCGGTCGGAGAACTCACCGCAGCGGCAGTAGCCGGAGTACTCACCGCGGACGAGGCCGTCGCGTTCGCCGCCATCCGGGGCCGCGAGATGGCCGAGGCCTGTGCGCTGCAACCGACCGGGATGTCCGCGGTACTCGGCGGCAACCCCGATGAGGTCAGTGCGGCATTGGACCGTTGGGGATTGGAGGCGGCCAACCGAAACGGTGCCGGACAGATCGTCGCCGCAGGTCCGCACGGGGCCCTGGCGGCACTGGCGCAGGACAAACCCGACCGAACACGGGTGATGCCCTTGGTCGTTGCGGGAGCATTCCACACCCGGTTCATGGCCCCGGCCGAACAGGCGTTGGCCGAGTACGCCACCCAGCTCACCGCGAAGGATCCATCGCGCCCGCTGCTGTCCAACGCGGACGGCGAAGTGGTGGGCAAGGGCACCGACATGCTGCACCGACTGGTCGCGCAGGTGACCAAACCGGTCCGGTGGGACTGCTGTATGGCCACGCTGGGAGCCCTCGGAGTCACCGCAACCGTCGAGCTACCGCCCGGGGGCACACTGTCCGGCCTGGTCAAACGCGATCTGAAGGGCACCGTCACACTGACCCTCAAAGATCCCGAGGACCTCGACCAGGTCACGGGTCTGATCTCCGATCACTCCGGGAGCCTGGCATGAGGCCTCGCCTGCAGCAGCTGTCTCCGGGCAGCGGCGCGCGCATCCTCGGCTTGGGCAGCAGGCAACCCGAGCAGATCGTGACCAACGCCGACATCGCCGCCCGCGGGGTCGATACCAGCGACCAGTGGATCCGCGACCGGGTGGGCATCGTGGAACGGCGCTTCGCGCGCAAAGACGAGTCAGTAGTCGATATGGCGGTCGATGCAGGCGCCAAAGCGTTGGCCGACGCCGGGCTGGCCCCCTCGGACATCGACGCGGTGCTGGTCGCGACCTGCACCATGCCCTCGTACATACCCAACGCCGCCGCCCAGACCGCGGATCGGATCGGAGTACGCGCCGCTCCCGCCTTCGACATCAACGCCGCCTGCGCCGGCTTCTGCTACGGGCTGGGACTCGCATCCGACATGATCCGTAGCGGCTCCGCCCAGCACGTCCTGCTGATCGGCGCGGAGAAGCTGTCCGATTGGGTAGACCCCATGGACCGCTCCACCTGCATCATCTTCGCCGACGGCGCGGGCGCTGCGGTGGTCGGCCCGGCGGCCCAACACGAGGGGCCTGGCATCGGTCCGATCGCCTCCGGTAGCGCCGGGGATCTGGTGAGCACCATCGTGGTGGCCGACCGCAACTCCTTCATCCACCAGGAAGGCCAGGAGGTGTACCGCTGGGCGATCACGAAGATCGCGCCGGTAGCGCTGCGGGCGCTGGAGCTGGCCGGGCTCGCTCCGATCGACATCGACGTGCTGGTGCCACATCAAGCGAACCTGCGCATCGTCGAGGCCATTGCCAAGCGACTTCGGGCAGCCGGCGCCCGCGAGGCCATGGTGGTGGCCGACGACATCGTCCACTCGGGCAACACCTCCTCGGCGTCGATACCGCTTGCGTTGGACCACATGCGCGCCGAAGGCCGGGTCCGCTCCGGGGACCTCGCGCTGCTGGTTGGATTCGGCGCCGGACTGTCCTATGCGGGCCTGGCGGTGATCCTGCCCTGAACCTCAGGCTCCGCAGCGGGCGAACATCCCAGTGGCTGACTCGGTGATGAATTGGGCTCAGTGACTCAATGGCGAATTGATCTCAGTGTGAATTGACTCAGTGTGAATTGACTCAGTAGGTGAACTCCACGGGCCATTGGCCCCGCAGTCGCCCACGACCGACAGAAGGGAAGCATGGAGTGACCAACGAGGAGATTCTCGGTGTCCTCGCCGAGATCGTGAACGAGGTAGCAGGCGTGGAAACCAGCGAGATCACCCCGGATAAGTCCTTCGTGGACGACCTGGACATCGACTCGCTGTCCATGGTGGAGATCGCCGTGCAGGTGGAAGACCGCTTCGGGGTCAAGGTGCCTGACGATGAGCTAGCCAACCTCAAGACCGTGGGTGACGCGGTGGACTACGTCGCCAAGGCCGCATGACTCCTCCTGGTGTTGTCGTCACGGGGCTCGGCGCGACCACTCCGCTCGGTGGGGATGCCGCGTCGACGTGGGACGCGCTGCGGTCCGGCAAGAGCGGGGTCGTCGCGCTGACCGAGGAGTGGGTGGATCGCTTCGACCTACCTGTGCGGATCGCCGCGAAGCTGGCCGTCGAACCGGCCGACGAGCTCAAGCGGGTGGAGGCCCGCCGCTGGGACCGTTGCGAGCAAGTGGCCGTGATCGCTGCGCGAGAAGCGTGGCAGCATGCCGGCGCGCCGGAGATCGAGCCCGAGCGGCTCGCCGTGGTGATCGGCACCGGAATCGGCGGCGCAATCACCCTGCTCGGGC
>JBGSWT010000640.1:0-2310 GCA_041751815.1 Pseudonocardiaceae bacterium | reverse complement strand
AGATGGCTCCCCCGAGGAGGTCCCACTGGTCGGGGCGGTGTCCCTCCGCGAGCCACAGCCACAGGATTGAGGCGGCGACGTAGACGCCGCCATAGGCCGCATAAGTCCGACCCGCCGCCTCGCTGTCCACCAGCGTCAGCAGGACCGCGAACAGCGCCAGCGAGGCCATGCCGGGCAGCACCCACCAGGGCGAGCGGTCGAGGCGCAGCCAAGCCCAGAAGGCGAAGCAGCCGGCGATCTCCGCGAGAGCAGCGCCCGCGTAGACGAGGATGGTCATGGCCCAGCATCGCACGAGCCAAGCCGAGCCACCAAGGATGTGCGTCATCGGTGACGAACGCACACCCTTCCGTGCTTGTAGCCTATCGTCTGTCAGGCTCAGGGTTGGAGTGCAGGACGAGGAGCTGGAAGGCGAGCAGTGAGGATCAAGCGCTACGTCGGCGGCTGCCTATGCCATGCCATCCGCTTCGAGGCTGTGAGCCCCGCTCGCGAGCCCCATACCTGCTCGTGCAGGATGTGTCAGCGGCACACGGGCGCGCTGACCACCGCCTGGGTCGAGTTCCCGCGGGACGCGGTGAGCTGGACGGGACCAGGCGGCGCCCCGTCCTTGTGGCGGTCCTCCGAGCGTTCGAGCCGCGCGTTCTGCCCTTCGTGCGGCAGCACGCTGGGAGCCATCGACGACAAGCCGATCGTGGCGCTCGTGCTTGGCGCCTTTGACAGGCCCGGCGCGATGGAGCTGGCGCCGCTGTGGCACTCCTACCGGAAGGGGCGGCCCCGGTGGTGGCACATCGAGACGATGCTCTGAGCGTTACTCGTGAGATGAGCCCCAGCCGCCGGGTCGAGCCTGACCAGCACCTTGGCCTGTGCGCAACTCACGTGCGAAAGCCGCTTGGTCACCGGAGGGCTACTGGTACCCGCGCCTCACGAGGGTGCGGCGACGGGGTCGGGACATGGCTCTCCCCCCTGCGCGCCTTGCTACCAAACCGAATCCTGGCAGGCCAAGGGCCGCGAGGCAGGCTTGCCGCTTGGCCGAGGCCTGGCGCTGTCGGCTCGTCGCCTTGGTCGGTGCGTCTGAGGCTCCCCGTCATCGGACGGGCTTGTGCAGCCTCCGGCCGGCACCGATGCTCAGCCTTGGAAGACGCGCGGGAGGGCGCTGGATGAGCCAGAAGCGGTTCTGCTTCGTGCAGGTGACGCATACCTACCTCTTGGACGAGGCGCAGGCGGCGAAGCTCGTGGCGGTGGCACGGGCGCTCACGAGGGATCATGTGGTGGCGGACCCCGAAGACCTGGACGCCGCCATCCTGCACTTGGAGCCTCGGGAGGGTGACGATCACCCGGTGGGCTCCGCCATCATGCACGTGCCCTTCCCCGAGGCGCTGGTCGGGGCCGAGCTGGTGGCCAGCACCTCCCATGAGCTCAACCCGCGCGAGGTGGCCGAGTTCACGGAGCACTGGCCAGCCAACTGGGTCGAAGAGCGCGAGCGCTGAGACTGCCTGTCAGAAGCTGGGTGCACCGTGCGCGAGGAACGCGCGGTGCCTCTGCCTCAGGCTCGTCGGATGCTTGGGTCATGCGGGAAGTGAGGCGCGCAAGGCCGGTTGTCGGGCTGCTCTACTCTGCGGCCACCAGCCTGGGCACGGCCGAGACGTCCACCGAGCGCGCAGCGTGCCAGGCATCATAGGAGCCCTGCATCCTGATCCACACCTCGGGCGAGCTGCCGAACATCTTGGCGAGCTTGACGGCGATCTCGGCGCTCACGGGCTTCCGCTCCGCCAGGATGTCGTGGAGGTGCTGGCGCGAGATGCCCAGGCCCTGGGCGATGCGGGTCTTGGGCTGCTTGACGGCCGGCAGGGTGTCCTCGCGCAGGAGCTCGCCGGGGTGGGTGGGGCAGCGATCAGGATCGCGGGCCATGAGGGGTCCTCCTAGTGGTACTGCTCGAAGTCGAGCGCAAAGGCGTCGCCGTCCTGGAACTCGAAGGTGACGCACCAAGGGCCGTTGACGTGGACCGTGTAGCGGGTGGGCGTGAAGCCCTTGAGGGTGTGGAAGTCGAAGCCGGGCAGGTTCATGTCCTCGGGCCTTGAGGCGGCGTCGAGGACGTCGAGGCGCCGCAGGATGCGCTTGTGCATCTGGGCGTCGATGCGGGACTTGCCGCTCTCCCAGAGTGCTTGGAGCTGCTTGTGGCGGAACGACCGGATCACGGGTCGTATGTAAGCGATCAGGCTACATATGTCAACTGGTGGGCGACAGTGGCGCGGCGACGCGGGCTCGGAGGCGTGGCCCTCATCGGCCGTGGCCACCGCGTGCGTCGGCTGCGCA
>JBGSWT010000639.1:0-2573 GCA_041751815.1 Pseudonocardiaceae bacterium | reverse complement strand
ACCGCGCCGTCGCGGCGATGACGAGCCGCTGGTCGTCTGCCCCACGTCCGGAACGACCGGCCTCCCCAAGCTGGCGCTGCACTCGACCACCACCATGATTCGCCAGCTCGCGCAGTTCGAAGCCCGCCGCTGGCCGGTCTTCGGCGGCCGGCCAGACGACACCGTGGCCAGCGCAAGCGCCTTCTCACACGGTCGGACGTTCTGCTGGACTGCGGTGACGCTCACCCTGCTGCCTCGCCACGTCGTCATCGTGGCCGACCATGATCCGGTTCGCGCCGAACCGGTCCTGCGGGCACATCCGCCGACGATCTTCGAGGGGTTACCGTCCACCTTCATCCGCTGGCAGCCGATGGCTGCCAAGCCGGACAGCCCCTTCCGCGACGTGCGGCTACACGTCAGCACATATGACGCGATCCACCCACCCGCGGTGCGGACGTTCCTGGCCGCTTCCCAACGGCGCCGTGCGGTGTTCGTGCACGGCTGGGGCCAGTCCGAGACCGGGCCGCTGACATTCCGCATCTTCACCCGCAGAGCCCTCGCTGTCCGCGGCAACCGGAATCCGACCACCCGCAACCAAGGGATGCCGGTTCCCGGCAAGACCAGGTTGCGGGTGGTGGATCCGAAGACCTTCCGCGTCCTCCCGCACGGGCAGCCGGGGGTGATCATGGCCCGGACGAAGGCTCGGTGCCTGGGTTACCTCGGTGAGCAGCAGCGCTGGGACGACAAAGCCGATGGTCTGTGGTTCAACACCGGAGACATCGGCATCATCACCCGGAGCGGCAGCGTCGTTTTCCTCGACCGCGAGGTCGACGAGATCCCCGGCATGAGCTGCGTCGAGCTCGAGGACGTGATCGATGATCGGCTTCCGGACGTGCTCGAATGCGTCGTGCTGGGCACCCCCGGACGTCCCCCACTGCCGGTAGTCGTCACGGGCGACGGCAGCCTCGACGCCACCACCTGGCGAGCTGCCATCCGAGATCTGCCGCCGCTCGACGAGCCGATCGTGTTGACCTGGGACCAGGTTCCGCGGACCGGAACGGGCAAGGTCCGGCGTCTGGCATTGCGGGAACAGCTGGAGAATCTCGACGCTACTTACGGCACCGGCCGCTGGACATGATCCACTCACTCGCCATGCCACCCGATCTGCCCAGACCCAATTTACGCAGCGCCGATTTACGCAGCGCCATGCGAAACTTCACGACCGGGGTGTGTATCGCGACGACCTACGCCGACCGAATGAAGGGCCGGCGGCATGACGCGGTGACGGTCAACTCGCTCACCTCGGTCTCGCTTCACCCGCCGCTGGTGTCGATATGCCTGCGCCGGGACTCCGGATTCCTGACCGATCTACTGGAGACCAGGACGTGGGCGGTCTCCATTCTTGACGGCGGTGCCGCCGACATCGCCTGCCTGTTCGCCAAGGACCGGGCCACCCGCGCCGGCGCCATCGACGCGCTGCGCGCGTCACCGGGACACCACACTGGTGCGCTCGTGCTTGATGCACCGAGCTGGCTGGAGTGTGTCTTGTGGAACAGCTTCAACATCGGCGACCACACCATGGTCGTCGGTGAGGTCGTCGCCACCGGTGTGCATCGAAACAGGACGCTGCTGATCTTCCTACACGGCCGCTATCACGCGCTGGAGAACCTCCCATGACGGATGCCACCCGGGTGAACCTGCCCGCGACCACCCCCGATGTTCACCGCGCGATGGTGGCCTTCGGTCAAGCTGCCGAGGACAAACTTGACCCAGTCATCGGTGTGTTAGTGAAAATTCGCGCCTCGCAGCTGAACGGCTGTTCCTTCTGTCTCGACCTGCATACCAGGGAGGCCCGCTCGGCGGGGGAGCGTGGGCAGCGCCTGGACGCGCTGGCGGCTTGGCGCGAGACACCGTTGTTCAACGACCGGGAACAGGCCGCCCTTGCGCTCACCGAGGCGGTCACCTTCCTTGCAGTCGGGCATGTTCCGGACGGCGTCTACCAGATGGCTGCGCAGCAGTTCGACGAGATCGAGCTCGGCCATCTGCTGTGGACCATCGCGGCGATCAACGTCTGGAACCGGATGGCGGTGGCCACCCGCCTGCGGCCACCCGCCCACGTCGATGACGGAACACGACGATGACCGCTTCGCCACGGCTCGCTGCGCTGCCCGCCGACATCGCCGTGCGCCACCTACGGGCACTGGGGTGCGGGTTCACCAACAGCCCCGCACATGAGACCTATGCCACGGGTGCCGGCCACCTCAGCCTGAGTCTGCCGGACAGCGGGAGGCGCCCACTGAGCGTCGACTGCGCAATCGAGTGGGCCGGTCCCGTCGACGCGCCGTTGGAGGACGAGGCCACCGTCCAGGCCGCCTGCGGGATCATGCATGTCCACGGTCGGAAGTCCGGCATCCCGGAGCCCCTCGGTGTCGACTACGCCTCGGTCACGGCCGGTGTGCTTGCCGCGCAAGGCGTTCTGGCGGCGTTGGTCGGACGGTTGCGCGGCATGGACCTGGGCCGCGTCACCACCTCAGTGGCCCAGGCGGCGCTGCTGAGCGTGGCGCAGTACCTGGCGGCGGCGACTGCGGATGACG
>JBGSWT010000638.1:0-5507 GCA_041751815.1 Pseudonocardiaceae bacterium | reverse complement strand
GCTGGTCGCGTTCTTCGTGGCCGCAGACGTCATGATCGTCACGCCGCTGCGGGACGGGATGAACCTGGTGGCCAAGGAGTACGTGGCCTGCCGGACCGACCTGAGCGGCACCCTCGTGCTGTCGGAGTTCGCCGGTGCGGCAGCCGAGTTGACTAGCGCCTTCCTGGTCAATCCACACGACCTCGACGGCATCAAGCATGCCATCCACCAGGCCATCAGTGTCGACCCCGACGTAGGCCGCAGGCGGATGCGGGCGCTGCGCCGGCAGGTGCTCGCCTACGACGTTGACCGCTGGGCGCGCTCGTTCCTCGACGCACTCAGCGGATCCTGAACCATCGCTGAACGATGCCGACAGCTCCGGACACGACACAGAAGGTCGCCACACCGTCCCCAGATCCGGCGCCACGGTGGGTCGCTGGAGGTTGCAGGGCGGATATGGCCAGCACATCAGCATTTCGAGGAGTGGCCATCATCGTTAAATTAAGACGTCGACTGGTGAAGAGCAAGGTGTGCGGCACCCACTAAGCCGGCGTCAATTCCGTGAGTACCCAAAACGATAGGGGGAACCGCTCTGTACTGGGGAGCAAAAGCATGTTGATCACAACTCAAGCGTGCATGGTCGAGCAGGAGTTCGCCGATCTCACTAAGGCCGCCACCAATAACCACAGCCTCAAGCTCGAAGATGTTCACCAGCGACGCTATTCCAATACCGAGCCAGCAGCCAATTCGCCCCAAAAGCGATTTAGCCAGCGAATCTCCAGCTAGCGCAGCGCTATGAACCATTCTACCAGTTAGGGAGTTCGAATTCTTTGCGGCCAGGGCCAGTTCGCTGTTAGGGTTCAACATTACGGACTCGCGTGCGTTCCGTTCAAGTGCGGTTCCCGAAGCCATCGCCTCTAGGCACCCACGATTACCGCAACCGCACAGAGCTCCGCCGGGGTCGACGATCAAGTGACCGATTTCGGTCGCGAGTCCCGCGCGTCCTCGGTATAACTTGCCGTCGAGCACTATGCCGCCTCCGATGCCCGTGCCAATAGTGAGATAGGCCATATCAGTATAGCCCATTTCGCCCAGACGGGATTCTGCCCAGGTCGCCACGTTTGCATCGTTGTCAACAATCGTGGGCAACCCCGTTGCATCGGACACAATTTCACGTAACGGGAGCTGGCAATACGCGTTATTTGGCGCCCAACGAATATAGCCACTCGGCCATTCGACAATTCCCGCCGCACCTATTCCGATGGCTTCGACTGGGTAGCGCGCCCGCAGCGTTTGGACTGTTTTCAACAACGCGGCGATCAGTTCGTTGGTTGCAAAAGGCGTAGGAAACACAATTTTGTCGAACACTTTTCCGTCACTCGACACGACGGCACATGCGACTTTGGTCCCACCTACGTCGAAAGCAATCGTGTAGCGAAGCACATCGTCGGAGCTTTCGCCACGCGTAACGTGTTGGTTCGTCATCAACTGTCCACCGCCACAGCGCTGTCGGCGTCGAGCATACTTGCCAGGGCGGCATCAGCGGGCTGAGTGGCAAAATTGCTGTCGTTTGACTGCACTTTGTAGCATTTGCAGTGCTGACGAGCGTGCAGGACAAAGCTATCTAGAACGCGAAGCGCAGCCGCGCGAGCTCCGGTAAAGCGCCGTTCTTCAGGATCTAACGACTGCACAGTGATAGCTGTAGTCGATCCAGCGTCAGAGAAGGCGTGTGCGACGACCGTCCGTATCATCTCTCTGCTGTACTGCTCTGCGGAACTGCCGACTTCTGCGTGAGCGAGCGCCGGTGGCAGGAAAACGAGCACTCGTGAGGGGTTCACGACATTTACCAGTCCTGCGATGCCGGCACCCAGTGCTTGTCCGGCTGCTCGGAACACGATGCCCTCTTGAGTCGCTTGGTCTTTTATGCTGGCTGGTCTCCGAGCCATCTCAACAAATTCATCATAAATTGTTCCTGCGAGCTGACCGAACATCCGGACAGGAGTAGCGTAACAGTCCAAATGGCGGAAGCCGCCGCAGTGACATGCTGCGGAGAATCCCAGCGAAGGAGGTACCTCGTTTTTTCTTATTCCCACGTCCGGCTCGATCGGGACAAGGCAATGGCCAATCTCGCCAGCCATGCCTCGCGCCCCTCGGTAGACACGTCCATCGAGCACAAGAGCAGCACCAATACCGTCATCAAATACGGCGACCACCGCCATCTCGCGATCCGGAAATCTCGGCATATAGGTTTCGAGTACCGCCAAGACGTTAACGTCGTTGTCGACGATGACGGGAAGAGGCTCGGGTCGGTCGACGATCTTGTCGTAGCGTTGTGCCAAGCTTTCTAGGCGTTGACTTAGGAGCTGGTCTAGCTGTACTCCCACCATGCCGTTATGTGATGCTTGGATGACCTTTCCGTCGGACACGTGGCCAGCGAGCTCGACACCGACACCCAAAATATACCGCTTGCGGACCGCAGGTTGGCTGCAGATGTCCTCGACTGCTGCACCGAACGCCTCAACGAGATCATTGAGGTCGCCTTCGGGCAGCTCTTTGATGTAAAGCTGGTTGTGGGACTGGAAGCCAGCGATGTCTAACGGCTGGCCATCCAGGCCAGTAACCAAGATGTTAAGGCTTACTGAACGACCTGCTCTATGGCCAATTTTCACACCCACCGTCGCCCATTGAGTACCACCGAGCTGCAGAGGAGTGTAGGGCCGTCCTGCACCTCGTGGCTTGACCTTCAGGGGACCGGCCACGAGGTGCAGCGCGCTCAGCGCTGCCGTCGCTCGGCTCACTGAGTCCGGCGCTAACTGAGTCGACAGTCGAAGTCCCTCGCCCCTAGCGATCTGGCTCTGCGACAACGTCTCCGGAGCAGCAATCATCAGGCGCGTCACGACATCAGCGAGCCGCTCCCGGCTGACCCGGTGAACCTCTAGCTTCCTGAGAAGATGATCAAAGAACCAGTGTGCTTGACACAGCACAGCCATGTGACTCTCCTAAGTTGTCACGCAAGACCAAACTTACTGGGACGCGCGACCGTAACACCACTTGGGCTGACGAACTGGGTGGACGCAGCACTTGATCAACTTTTCGGCCGCTCTGCAGAACGCGAGCTCATGGGGCGGGCCCCATGTCAACGGCCCGACAGCTCCCTGCAACCCGGCGCCCTCCACATCTTCCATGGGCGCACGCGTGTTTGCGGTCTCCATGCACCTCGCCTTCGCTGCCCGTAGCCCTCTTGGATAACAGGTCGGATGTCAGAGCGGCACCCCAGCCGTCGGGCCTAAGCGCCAGGACTGCCTGGGTCTGTGGGCTACAAGCGTGACAGAACTGACTGAACGAGCCGATCAGCCGCAGCCCAAGCCCTCGTAATTAATCCTACGACAGGTCAATTTACTGCAACCAGGTGATTTTTCACAAAGTTGTTTGGCCGATGCAATTAATTATTGATTTGTCAGGCCAACTTTCGTAGCGTCTGGACATCCAGCGATCTAGGCCCAAGGAGTCCACGATGGTGGGACCTCGGTGATGAGCCTGTTGTTACCCGTCGTCGGCCGACTTGCTGGTGGGGCCGGGGTGGTTGGCGCCGCCGTCTACCAGCCGCTTTTACTGGCCGGCTTAGGCGTCCTCGTGCTGGTGTTGATGATTGGGGTGGTACTGCCCGCAGTGTGGTCGCGTAAACCCGCTCGCCGGCAGGCTGCGGCCGGTGTGCTGCGTCTGCTGTTCGCTAGCCGCGTCGCAGACCAGGTGCGCGCTTCATCGGCGCCAAGCGGCTCCAAGCCCACACGCCATCATCCCAGCAACGTCTAGCCAAAGCGACTGAACCATGCTGCTGTTGGCAGCCGCCCACGGTCGGGACCCGCAGCCACGCTGTGTGGAACTGTGCGACGAGATCGCCGACGATGTGCTGGCCACGGGTTGGAACAAAGAGGAACAGGGCCGCGACCTGGTGGCCGGAACGGCCGCTGGAAACCACCTACAGGCCTACTTCCCCCGCAGCCTGATCCGCTACGCCAGCTGCTGAACACTCTGCGTGGCAGATCTCTCCAGGATGGTCATACGAGTGAGTGACCCTCTATAGTGGTGACGATAACGGTTTCCATTTCATGATCGTGCCCCACGAGGAGCCCACCATGGCCATCCGGATTCGCTGGCGCGCGGCGCACGTGATCAGTACGGTCGCGGCCACCGTCCTGCTCGGAGTTGCGGGCTGCGGCTCGGCGGATCAGCAGGCCAGCGGAAACGACCGGCTCACGGTGGTGGCCTCGACCGATGTGTGGGGCAGTGTCGCGCGGACTGTTGCAGGCGATGCGGCGGACGTCGAGCCGATCATCGACGATCCATCGGCGGATCCGCACTCGTACGAGAGCACGCCCACCGACGCGGCCGAGGTGACCAACGCCGATCTGGTGGTGTTCAACGGTGGCGGCTACGACGAATTCATGTCGCAGATCCTGCAGGAAGCCGGGAACAAGCCCACGGTGGAGGCCTTCGCTCTCCAACAAGAGGCACCGGCAGACGACTCAGAGCCGAATGAGCACGTCTGGTATGACCTGGCGGTAGCACAGGGCGTGGCGCAGCAGATCGCGGAGAAGCTGGGCCAACTCGCCCCCGCACAAGCCCAGCAGTTGACCGCGCGGGCACAAGCCTTCCGGACCGAGATCGACGGCCTGACAGGCAAGCTGTCCAGCATCGCTGCCTCCCACGGTGGTCAGCGGGTCGCGATGACCGAGCCGCTGGCCCAGTACTTGATCACGGCAGCGGGGCTGGTCGATGCCACCCCTCCTGAATTCCTCGAAGCCGTCGAGGAGGAGACGGATCCGCCCGCAGCTGCCTTCGCCGCTACCAAGGAGCTGTTCACCCAGCGGCAGGTGCAGGTGCTGATCTACAACCCGCAGGCCGAGACCCCGGTCACCAGCCAGATCCGCGCCGCATCCGAGGCCGCTGGGATTCCGGTAGTGACCATGACCGAGACCCTGCCCGAGAACACCGACTACCGCGGATGGATGTCCGCGCAGATCGATGCCCTATCCACGGCGCTGCAGGGACGAACGTGACCACCAAGACCACCAAGGCCGATCAGGCGGGTACCCGTGTACCTCTCCCGCGAGCCGCGCCACCGGCCGTACGGCTGCGTGGCGCCCGGCTGGCCTACGGGCCGCGGGTGCTGTGGGACTCACTGGATCTCGACATCGAACCCGGCTAGTTCCTGGCCCTGCTCGGTCCCAATGGCTCGGGCAAGACCAGCCTGTTGCGGGTGTTGCTGGGCTTGCAGCGCCTATCGGCCGGCTCCGCGCAGATCCACGGGAGGACGGTGCGCCGCGGGCTGCGCACCGTCGGTTATATCCCGCAGCAACGTGCCCTGGATCCGACGCTGACGTTACGCGGCCGGGACCTGGTAGGTCTGGGACTGGACGGCCACCGTTGGGGATTCGGGCTGCCGTCGGCGCAGCGCCGCGCGCGGGTGCTGGATGCGCTGGACGCCGTCGGTGCCCGTCACTACGCCGACGCGCCGGTGGGGCTGC
>JBGSWT010000637.1:0-1664 GCA_041751815.1 Pseudonocardiaceae bacterium | reverse complement strand
GCGCTCGCCGAGCTGGGTCGTGCAGGGTGAGGCGACCGCCGCAGGCGACCCGTCCGACGATCCCGCACAGCGCCGCGAGGTGTTCCGCAGACGCCGCGGCGGCCGAGCCGTGCAGGTGGCCCTCGACCTGCAGGACATCGAGCACGCCGCTCGGGTGGCCACCGCGGCAGCCGGCGCCGGCGTCGACCTCATCGAGGTCGGCGATCCGCTGATCAAGCGCCTCGGACTCGCCGCCGTCACCGAGATCAAGCGCCTCGTCCCGCACACGCAGGTCGTCGCGGAGATGATGTCGGCAGACTGGGGCCGTGACCAGGTGGAGCTGGCCGCCGCGGCGGGAGCCGACGTGGTGCTGCTGATCGGCCTGTCGACCGTCAGCAGCGTCGCGTCCGCGGTGGAGGCCGGACGTAGGCTGGGTGTCCCGATCATGCTCGACACCCCACCCGAACGGCTCGATGCAGGATGGATCCGCGAGATGGAGCGCGAGGGCGTGGACGCCTTCGTCGTCACGACGAACATCGACCTCGGCATCGCATGGGGGCCCTACCCGCTGGAGCGAGCTGCGGCGTTGCGGCGCTGGACGCAGCTACCAGTGGCAGTGTCCGGCGGCTTCGGGCCGACCGACGCGCCACTGATCCGCTCCACCGAGTGGGACATTCTGATCGTCGGCCGCAGCATCACGGAAGCGGTCAACCCGGCAGCAGTACTCACGAGCATTATGAGCCTTCGGCAACGCCGCGGTCATGCAGATCGCGACAGCGAACCCGAACCGAGGAGCTGAGGCACCTCGGGATGCCGTCGTTCGCCCGCACCCACTCCGACTACTGGCTCTACGCGAACCTGTTCTCATCCACCTGTCCCGTGGCGATAATCGATGAGGACGTGATCGGTGCGGTCATCGCTTTCCGGAGCCAGGATAAACCGGATGAGATCTACGTGCAAGATGTCGCCACTCATCCCGAACACCGCGGAAAGGGAATCGCCCGCACTCTGCTGTCGACGGTCAGCGAGTACGCGATACAGCACGGCTGCACCCGGATGTACCTGACCTCGGAGCCGGACAACGGCGTCGCGCACCGCACATGGCTCTCGCTCGGCTTCCTGAACCTGCCTGGTGACCGTGTCCAGGACGGGGTAGAGGTCATTGCCGACTTCAAGGGCCCAGGCCGCGACCGGGCCGTGTACCAGCTCGATCTCAACCGTGAGTGATTCGGCACTCAGCCGATGGTCGGCATTGCGTCATCCCGTGCGTGACCCGCTCCATCCCGATCGGGCCCGGTTCAGTAGCTGAAGCCACGGCCACGGTCAGGCTTTGGTTGATGACGGTCTGACCGGATCGCGGTCGCTGACACGCCCGACTCAGACACCGTGCTCCGCGGTGGTTCGAACACACAGCGTCAGCCGGTTTCGGGGGCTCTGGTGGCTCTGGTGGGGGGACGGGCGATGCTCGCTCGGTGTTCTGACCAACGGTGGGCGCTGGCTGCCATCTGCTTCTTCCACGAGATCGTCGGATCTCGGGCAGCTATTTCGTTCCACATTGCTAGAGGGCTGTGGCCGACGAAGTCGGTGTGATCGAGTCAAGTTTCGGTTTATGCGGCGAGTCCGGCCTCCTGGGTGAGTTGGTTGAGGGCGTGTTGGTAGTTGCGGGCGGCGGCGCGCAGGGGGGT
>JBGSWT010000636.1:0-2522 GCA_041751815.1 Pseudonocardiaceae bacterium | reverse complement strand
TCGGTGAGGTAGCGCAGCATCTCGAAGCTGGCCGACCCGGACCCCAGGATCACGGCGGCGTTCAGCGCGACGGTGGGCACACCGGAGTCGAGCAGGATTCGCCCGACCTCGGCCCGTGAGGCCAGATGGTCGGACAGGTGCTCAGCGTCGGGTGTGATCCCGCCCAGGTACACGAGGCGGGTCACACCCGCGGCGTGGGCCGCGTCGGCGAGCACGTGCGCGGCGCGGCGGTCGACCTCGACGAAATCACGCCGATTGAGCGAATGCACCAGGTAGTAGACGACGTCCTGGCCAGCCACTGCGTCACGAACGCTGCCGGAATCGGTCACGTCCCCTTCGACGATTTCGACACGATCCCGCCAGGGCACTTCGGCCAGTTTGCCGGGGGTGCGTGCCAGCACCCGCACCTCGTGGCCTGCAGCCAGCAGCGCCGGAACGAGCCGTCCACCGAGGTAGCCGGTGGCGCCGAACACCACGCATCGTGTCATGGCCGTCTCCAGGTCCGCCCGGTCCGGGCGATCATTCGGTCGGCGGACGGCGGACCCCAGGTACCCGCAGGGTAAGGATCTGGCCCATCCTGTTTCGCCCAGTGTTCGAGCACCGGGTCCAGGATCCCCCAGGACAGCTCCACCTCGGCGTTGACCGGGAACAACGACGGCTCGCCGCGCAGCACGTCCAGCAACAGCCGCTCGTAGGCCTCGGGCGAGGACTCAGTGAACGCAGTGCCGTAACGGAAGTCCATCGTGACGTCACGGACCTCCATGGCGGTTCCGGGCACCTTGGAACCGAACCGGATCGTGACACCCTCGTCCGGCTGAACCCTGATGACCAGAGCGTTCTGTTTCAGCTCTTCGGTCATGGTCTGCTCGAAGGGGAGATGGGGAGCTCGCTTGAAGATCACCGCGATCTCGGTGACCCGCCGGCCCAGCCGCTTGCCGGTGCGCACGAAGAAGGGCACCCCGGCCCACCGCCGGTTGTCCACCTGCAGCGTGATCGCGGCGAAGGTCTCGGTGGTGGAGTCCCCATGAAAACCCGCTTCTTCCTGCACCCCGGCGACCTTGGTGGCGCCCTGCCAGCCGGCGGTGTACTGGCCGCGCGCAGTGGTCTCATCCAACGGCTCGACGAGTTTGATCGCGGAGAGCACTTTGATCTTCTCGCCGCGTAGCGAATCGGGGGAGAACGACAGCGGCTCCTCCATCGCGGTGAGAGCGAGCAGCTGCAGCAGGTGGTTCTGGATCACGTCGCGAGCCGCGCCGATGCCGTCGTAGTAGCCGGCCCGGCCGGCCAGCCCGATGTCCTCGGCCATGGTGATCTGCACGTGGTCCACATAGTGGCTGTTCCAGATCGGCTCGTAGAGCTGGTTGGCATAGCGCAGCGCGAGAATGTTCTGCACGGTCTCCTTGCCGAGGTAGTGGTCGATACGGAATACCGACTCCTCGGGGAAGACGTCGTTGACGATCTCGTTGAGTTCGCAGGCGCTGCGCAGGTCGTGCCCGAACGGCTTTTCGATGACCACCCGGCGCCACTGGTCGCCGTTCTGGGTCGCGAGGCCGGTGCGGGCCAGCTGTTTGAGCACCACCGGGAACATCGCGGGCGGAATGGACAGGTAGAAGGCGTGGTTACCGCCGGTGCCCCGATCCCGATCGAGATCTCCGACCACCGACGCGAGGTCGTCGAAGGCGGCGTCGTCGTCGAAGCTGCCGGCCACGAACCTGACGCCTTCAGCCAGCCGGTCCCACACCTCCTGGCGGAAGGGGGTCCGGGCATGTTCGCGGACCGAATCGTGGACCAGCTCGGCGAAGTTCTGATCGGCCCAATCGCGGCGGGCGAACCCGACCAAGGAGAAGCCTGGCGGCAGCAGCCCGCGGTTGGCCAGGTCATAGATCGCCGGCATCAGCTTCTTGCGGGACAGGTCGCCGGTCACGCCGAAGATCACAACACCGCAGGGCCCGGCAATCCGGGGCAGTCGCTTGTCCCGGCTGTCCAGGAGTGGATTGACCCAGTCTGCAGTGGTGGTCATGGCCGCAGCTCGTGCACCGTACGCACCACCTGGATCAGCCCCGCTACCCGGTCCACCAGGTGCAATCGCAGCACGGGGCGGCCATGGGAGGCGAGTACCTCGGCGTCGCCGACAGCCTGCGCTCGCTGCAGCTCCCCGAGGGTGAAAGCGGGGCCGGGCACCGGGATGTCGTCGACGACCGCACCGGTCAGCTGCAGGAACGCCCCGTTCGGATAACCCCCCTTGTGGTACTGGCCCGTCGAGTGCAGGAACCGAGGTCCCCAGCCGAAGGTGGTCTGCACGTGGATGCGGCGAGCCAGCTCCGTTCGCAGCACTGCTGCGGAGGCGTCGGCTACCCGATCCAGATACGCCTGCACCGCGAGGTAACCACGCTCTGGAGTGGCGGCGACCAGCGCCGCCACCGCGTCGCGCAGGGTGGCGACACCGGCCGGCAGCCAACCGCCGACGGGGTGCACCGCCACGTCACCGTCGACGAACGTGCACTCCACCGCGGACCCGGTAG
>JBGSWT010000635.1:0-2182 GCA_041751815.1 Pseudonocardiaceae bacterium | reverse complement strand
GCCCGGCGTGCACCACCGCGGTGCGCACGATGGCTCGCTGGGCACCGTGGCGCACCAGCGGCGCGTCGGTGGCGACCCGGTGCGAGCCCAGCGTCGACAGGTAACCCAGCGCTTCGATCAGGTTTGTCTTACCTTGCCCGTTCGGGCCGATCAACACTGCGACGCCGGGTTGCAGATCGAGCTCGGCGTGTTCCCAGGAGCGGAAGTCGGTGACCGCTAGCTGCTTCACGTACACCGGAACTACTGAGGATCTTCCAGCGCCGGATCAAGCTTGACCGCCTGCACCGCGTGCCCGCCGAATTGCTGGCGCAACGCGGCCACTGCACGCATCGCCGGGGAGTCGGGCTGCCGGGAGGCGAACCGGGCGAACAACGCCGCGGAGATCACTGGTACGGGTACTGAGTGGTTGATCGCTTCCTCGACTGTCCAACGCCCCTCACCGGAGTCCTGCACCCAGCCCCGCAGTTCGGCCAGTTGCGGGTCACCGTCCAACGCCGCCACCAACAGGTCGAGCAGCCAGGAACGGACCACCGTGCCGCGTCGCCACGCCTTCAGCACCGCCGGCACATCGGTGACCACATCTGCGGCTTCGAGCAGCTCGTAGCCCTCCGCGTAGGCCTGCATCAGGCCGTACTCGACGCCGTTGTGCACCATCTTGGCGAAATGCCCGGCACCGACGTCGCCGGCGTGGACGAAGCCTTCCTCCCGCGGCCCTTCGGGACGCAGTGCGTCGAACACCGGCATCAGCCGCTCGACGTGCTCCGCGGTACCGCCGACCATCAGCCCGTAGCCGTTGTCCCGGCCCCACACCCCACCTGAAACCCCACAGTCGAGGTACTCGATGCCGTTGCCAGCGAGCAGCTCGGCATTGCGCTGGTCCTCGGTGTAGCGCGAGTTGCCGCCCTCGATCACGACGTCATCCTTGGCGAGCAACCCGGCGAGCTGGGCCACCGTGTCCCGAGTCGGGTCACCCGCCGGCACCATGATCCACACTGCTCGAGGGGCGGACAGCCGGTCGACCAGCTCGGCCAGCGAGTCGACGTCGCGGGTTCCGGGATTGCGGGCGTAGCCGAGGACGTCGATGCCGGCGGCGCGCAGCCGGTCGCGCATGTTGGCGCCCATCCTGCCAAGTCCGACGAGTCCAAGCTGCACGATGAATCCTCCCGGTGGTGTGGGACCCACCGTAGGTCCTGGATGAGGTTGCGAGGCGGGCCGGGTCCGCGGGCGGTGTTTCATCCACGGGGTTAGTAATGAAGGGTTTTCTAGATAGAGAGACATCAGTAGCAGTAGTAAGTCCTGTGGGTGGTGTGGACACAGGGCATCGGCACAGTTGGGACGGTGCGGTGCGGTGTGGACAGCGCAGGTGTCCGGTCGTGGAGCGTGCTGGCCAGCGGTGGACAGTTGCGGACCGGACGGGTTAGGTGCACAGCTGCCTCCACTTGTCCACAGAGTTGTCCCCAGGTGTGGGTGAATCGGTTGCTCTGGCTTGTGGTGGCGAGAATCGTTCATGGATGTGCATGGGGATCGCGATGACTTGGCGTCATTCGCGGCGCTGCCGCTAGTCAGACGGCCCGGATGGTCACCTTGGTTGCCACCTGGGCCAGTGCTGAAAGGTCACGAGGGTCGGAGGTGAGCACGACACCGTTCGGCTCCGCGATTCCGATCACGATGGCATCGACTGCGGAGCCCCGCCGTGCCTCAAACCGAAGCCGCGCACACCGCCGAGCCAGGGCCTGCGGGAGGTCGGTGACGACGTCACAGGACTTGAGTAACCGGTTGGCTGGTGCGTCCCGCCCCGCCTGCCCGGTGAGGCATTCCACGAGCACCGGCGCGGGTACCAGTGACGGCCAGAGTCCAGCGGTCCGCATCTCCTCGATGACGGCAGCAGCGCGGGATGATCGCTGGGCGAGCCAGCTGACGCCGCCGGAGTCGAGGACAACTCTCATCCGGCTTGGCGATCCCTCGCACCCGTAAGGTCACGGACGAACCGTTTCGCGTACTCGACGTCCGCGGCGCTCGGTTCGCCCACCTCCTCGATCAATTCGGCGAGGTAGGCGTCGGTAGCTACCTCGAGTTCCCGCCGGTGAATCTCTTCGCGCACTGCACGCTGCAGGAGCTCCGACGGGGCGAGCCCATGCTCTTTGAGCTGACGGTGCAGCTCATCGGGCAGATACACCTGCAG
>JBGSWT010000634.1:0-1625 GCA_041751815.1 Pseudonocardiaceae bacterium | reverse complement strand
CGCGCTGGTCGGGACCCGGATGCTGGCCGAGGTCGCCCGCCGCTCCGTGCCCGCGGACGGCCCGGCACCGCAGCTGCTCGAGACGCTGGCCGCCGACCTCGACACCTGCACCGCCGAGGTCCGCGAGCTCATCGACGGGCTACGGCCCGCAGCCCTCGACGACGGACTCGAGAAGGCCCTGCACGCACTCGTCGACCGCTTCGGCGGACAGGGCCCGAGGATCTCCCTGACCGTGGACGGCGAGCTGGCCGAGCTGCCCGCAGCCCTCGAGGTGGTGACCTACCGCGTGGTCACCGAGGCCCTGACCAACGTCGTCAAGCACGCCCGCGCCCAGACCGTCGCACTGCTCGTGCACCGCGACGAGCGCTACCTCGAGGTCCGGATCTCCGACGACGGGGTGGGCTTCGACGCCGCAGCCGACGGGCCGGGCGTGGGCCTGCAGTCCATCCGCTCCCGGACCGACGAGCTCGGCGGGCAGAGCGACATCCGCTCCGGCCCGTCGGGCACGACGATCGAGCTGCTCCTACCCCTCGACGGTTGACCCCACAGCAAGACTACTGATCATCTCGTGGACGTCGGGTCTGCGCCGAAACAGCCGGGCGACTTTCTGCAGATCCTGAGCGAAACACTCCACCAGGCCGAGCGAACCCCGCTCGTCCGGACACCGAGGCGGCCATGACGCCCGACATCCCGGATCGGTGTACGGATCCACGTACGAGGTGCCTCCTCTTGAGGAACTCATCATTGCCGCGCCTCCCGCGCAGCCGGTCACTGCTGTGCTGCCTGCCTGTACATCGACGTACTGTAAAGAGACCCTGTGTCCACGATTTCGACAGCGTCGGCGCAGCATGCTCGACGCGCGGTGACACTGGCCTTGGCCTTGACGTTGTTGCTTGCGGCGACCATGGCGGCGACCGCACCGGTGACCGCCGTCACGTTCGACCTGCCGGCTTCGGCCGTGCTGCACGAGGTCGGTGTCACCACGTTGCTCCCGGCCTCTGACAATCGACAGACCGGGACTGTCAAGTGGTGATCCTGCCCAGCTCACCGGACCGTGGACCTCCCGACCGAACAGGTCGTCCGCTCCGTCGCCGCGCAACAGACCTACATCGCTGGCTTCTTCGACCTGCACCGTCACCAGCTTCCGCCCCAACGACGCGGGACGACGTCGAGATCAGCACTTCGACTACTCGCGTAATCGGGTCAGACACCTCAGCTGGGCTGCAGCAGTCCGCCGACACCCAGAGTTACTACACCCTGACGAGGCCCGCCCCCGATATCGGGGCTGGAACTAATCTATCAAGACAACAAGGGAAGATCTGATCGGGCCCTTACGGATCTGAAGATGCCCTTTTGCCCCTCATCTCCTGGCCGTCGGGACGACCGGTGCGGCGAGGCCGCCGACCTTGCGTCGGTCCGGGTTCAGGCCCCGTTCAGTGCCTGTGATCTATCGTTCCGGCGGATGCGGTCCGGCCCGCCCCCGCCGGCGGCATCGCGAGGAGGCACGGATGCGCGTGCTCGTGGTCGAGGACGAGAAGCGGCTCGCGGCAGGGCTGCGCAACGGCCTCGAGACCGACGGCTTCGTCGTGGATCTGGCCCTGAACGGAACCGACGGCTGGTCGCTG
>JBGSWT010000633.1:0-4786 GCA_041751815.1 Pseudonocardiaceae bacterium | reverse complement strand
CTGGCGCAGCCGGGACAGCCGGGCCGTTCGGGGCACGCCGCCGACGGTAGGTGAGGCCGGTCGACAGCGGAGCAGCCGTCTCAGCGGATTCTCAGCGCGCCACCGGCACGTCGTCGCCGGATCCGATGTCCACCGCGTGCTCCACCTGGGGTGTCTCGGCGAAGAAGGGGCCTAGCTTCTCCCGCCAGGCGCGGAACGATGCCGTCGCCCGGAAACCCTCGGTGTGGTCGGTGACGTTCTCCCACTCGACCAGCAACACGAACCGCGACGGTGACTCGATCCCTCTGGTCATGCGCATCGACAGGCAGCCGGGGGTGTCGCGCACCAGGTGCGCTGCTCCGTTGTATGCGGCGGCGAACTCATCTTCCTGGCCGGACCGGATGATGAACTCGGCGATCTCCAGCACCATATGCACACCCTCGCACACGGTGCATCCCACTTAGGTGGCGTCCTAGCAGGCCCGCCTGTTGCCTGGCGTGGGCGATGGGGGAGACTTGTCCAGTACGTGGAGGGGAGTATTCCTTCGCGGCGGCATCGTCATCACGGTTCCCGCAGTGCTGCGGGCGCCCGGTGCCGTCGACCGGTTCTCCGGTGGAAGAGACCTCCGGTGTACGACGGATGTCGTCTCCCCGGAGGGTTTAGCTCATGGACGTGCCCGCCTGGGTATGGCTCGCCACGGTGGGCGGCTTGGTCGTCCTACTCGCCTTCGATCTGGTCATCGTCGATCGCAAACCCCACGAGGTGGGCATCGCGGAGGCGAGCCGGTGGGTGGTGTTCTACATCGCCTGCGCGGTGGCGTTCGGCCTGGGCGTGTGGTTCTTCACCAATGGTGACTTCGCCGTCCAGTATTTCGCCGGATATCTCACCGAATACTCGCTTTCGGTGGACAACCTGTTCATTTTCGTGATCATCATGGCGGCCTTCGGTGTGCCCGCCGTCCACCAGCACCGAGTGCTGTTGATCGGCATCGTGCTTGCGTTGGTCATGCGGGGCCTGTTCATTGCGGCGGGTGCGGCACTGATCTCGCGTTTCAGCTGGGTGTTCTACCTCTTCGGGGTGCTGCTGATCTACCTGGGTTACCAGCAGGTCCGTCATCGGTATCAGGACGTGAAGTTCCAGGAGAACATCGCGTTGCGGGTGCTACGCAAGCTGGTTCCGGTGACCGACGAATTCCACGGCGCCAAGCTCACGGTCAAGCGGGACGGCAAGCGATGGATGACCCCGATGATCGTGGTGATGATCGCGATCGGCTCCGCAGACCTGGTCTTCGCGCTGGACTCCATCCCCGCGATCTTCGGACTCACCCAGGAGCCCTTCCTCGTTTTCACCGCCAATGCTTTTGCGCTGATGGGCCTGAGGCAGCTGTACTTCCTCATCGGCGGGCTACTCAACAGGCTCGTCTATCTGTCCATCGGGCTGGGCGTGATCCTCGGATTCATCGGTATCAAGCTCGTACTCGAAGCGCTGCATGAGAACTCGCTGCCTTTCCTCAACGGCGGACGGGCGCTGGAGTCGGTGCCCACGGTGGGCATCGAGCTCTCGCTGAGCGTGATCGTCGGAGTCTTGGTGGTGACCACGGTGGCCAGCCTGATCAAGGTGCGCAGGGATCCCACGGCAGTGCGGACGACGCTCGACGATGAGCAGGCCAGCCTCCGGCCGTGACCGTCCTCGTCCATGATCAGCCGTCTGGCCGGCAACCGTGGATCAGTATCATCGGCGCCTGCGTCCGTTCGGCGTCGTAGTCCCAGGCGTTCAGGTCGGCAGAGTCGACCAGCCCGTGGGCGTCCGCGAGCAGGGGTGCCTCAGTCCGAAGATCGGTGAAGCCGACCTCAGCCAGAACCTCGTGGTAAGTGCGCGCCGACCAGAAGTAGTCTGATAACTCCAGCCATTGGCCGTTGGTCAGCAGCACCCGCGCGAGGCGCGGGTCCCCATCCTGGTACGTCATTCCCGGCTCCCCAGAGCGCAATGTGGAGAACTGCACTCTGACGGAGGCGGGATGAGGATCAAGGAACTTGATGGTAGGTGACCAGGGGATGGGAGTATCGCCTCGAGGCGATCGCCAGCATCTCGGCTGAGGGATCCACGGCGATGACGGGTATGCCATACCTGTGGGCGACCCGCTCGGCAACCTTTCCTGGTCCGCATCCGTAGTCGAGCAATGTCTCCGGCGCATCGGGGCCGCCGACTCCGAGCGCGCGGAGCACGAACGGGTACCCAAGTGTCCATCCGAGCTTGTCGTCAACCTCCACAAAGCTCGCGGAGGTAGCCGCGTCGTAGGCGGTGTCCCGGTGCGGATCCATACGCTGCTTCCATCTCCTCGTGTCAGCATGGTGGCGGCGCGCTTACGGAATGAGGCCGGCGCGTGCTGCGAACGCGGCTGGTGTCTCTGCCAGGTCTGCGGCGAGTAGTTGGCGGTCCATGCTCACCAGCGGCGCGTCCAGTGCCCGTGCGGCTGCGGAGAACAGAGCGTCATAGAAGGTCAACTGGTGTTGGTGAGCGAGTGTTGCCGCGTCGCGTCGCCACTGCGGCGCGGGCGCCAGCGGTGGGCCACAGATCACCAATAGATCGTCGATCTGGTCGGCCGTATCGTCGGCTGACCAGTGCAGCGCACGGAGCAGCACGTTGCCGAACTCGTAGATGCCGAGGTCCAGGACATGAGCGGTCAGGATCTCGTCGCGGTGTGCCGCAAGGATGGCTCGGGATTCATCGACTTCGGCCTCGTTCTCGGCGTGGAACCATTTCACGATGACCGACGTGTCAACGACGACGATCACGGCCGGGCGTCGCGGTCGGCGCGTACCAGGTCCGCCGATTCGAACGACCCTGCGGTGCGAAACCGTTCCCGAGATCGGGCGATCGCCGCCTGCACCGCGGCGGGGTCCCGTCGCTCCAGCTCCCGTCGCGCAGCAAGCGTGAGCAACGCGCTGCGGCTCGTCGAACGCCGCCGCGCCTCCGCATCCACCCGCTCCAGCACGTCATCGGGCAACGACACCATCACCTTGGCCATACTCAAAGTGTAGCCATACAGTACTGCCGTCGAACTCTTCACTGGAGTACTTTTGGAGTGCGCTCAGGCCCGCCGCCCGCGGTTGGCGCCTGGCGGGCGGAGTCCGGGTGTGACGGCGGGGCATCCGGCCAGCCGGTGTAGCTCGGTAGCGAGCTGGACCGGGGTCGTGGCCGGCCGCTGGAAGGCCAGCCGCAGGTCATGCGTCTCCTCACCGTCCTCGATCCGCAGCCGTAAGCCAAGGCGGTCCACACCGAGCGGGCGGACGTGGGCGTGCCCGCCGGGCGGCATCGCGAAGACGTGCCGGGCCAGAGCGTGGAGCACGTCGGGGTGGGCTCGATCAAGGTGGCGAAGCCAGTCCTGCTCAAGATGGCGCAACGGGTCCGGTTCGGCAGCGGCGAGGTCGGCAGGAGTAAGCCATGCGGTGCCTTCGGCGTCGGAGAGCACCGCGAAGACGGGGTGCAGGCAGAGCAGCCTGGATCCGTAGCCCAGGTCAAGTAGCCGTTCATCGCAGCGGTGCACGACCATCTCCAGGGCGGCCTGCCGGGTCTGCTGCGGGTCTAGCGCGCGCAGCCAACCGGTAATCCAGAGCAGTCCACGGACCGGTCGGCGTAACGCCACCGGCGCGGTGTCGGTGAGCTCGATCATGGCTGATACCTCGCCCTGAGGGGTGAGTTCCCGCTTGGCGAGCAGGGGGTGCTCCTCGGGCAACAGCAGAACGGTCGAGCCGTCCTGATACACGTGGTGCAGTGCCGGCTCGCTACGATCGGACGCGCCGGCTGCCAGGACAGTGGCGGTGCCCCCGCGGGTGGTGAGCGTTCGGGCCCGCTCGGCCGGTGGGGGCACGGACACTCGCCGATTCTGTCTGTGTCCCACGGCGCCTCCTCAGGATAATAGGTGAGGCTACCCTAAATTTACTCGAGGCTCCGTCCTCCCTGACTCTTCACTCCGTTGGGCGTACAGCGGATCAGCGGCGAGTGAGGATCCGAGTCACCCCTGCCACGCCTGTGGATAGCAGCAGCCAACCGACCGCGGTCAGCACGCTTGCTACCCAGGCCGATGCGCCAGAGGTCCGCCACAGCCCGTCCTGCCCCAGATTCACGACCGGAACCAGCAGGTCCGCCGCATAGATCACTGGTTGCCACGACGGGTCCTGGCCGCTGTCAAGCCGGGGTAGCCGGTGGTAGGCAAACCACAGTGACCCGAGCAGCCAGCACACGGCGAGCCACCAAGCCGCCCGCCAGGGCCGGTAGCCGTAGCCGACGGTCCATTCCTGAAGCCATCCCCACAACCGCCCGGCCGGCCCGTGCACAGCGTGCCGGTGCTGCTGCTTGGCCAGCAGCACCGCGTCCGCCCGGTCATCGTGACCGCAGTCGCGGTAGCTTGCGGCGAGGCTGTCGTACGGATCAGGGTCGTAGTCGGGCAGCGCGGCCCGCAACCAGCGCAGCCGGGTGGCTACATTCACCTCGGGCGTGGCGGTGAGCGACTGGTACCGAAAGTCCTCCACGTCCACCTTGCCGTCGGTAGCCCACAGCTGCTCACTGTCGAAGACTGCGCCGGCCACTACACCGGCGAGGCTGACGTCGCCGCGCGGTGGCTCGGCGAATCCCAGCCTCAGTTCCTGGCAGGTCATGCCGCGGGCGCGCAGCGCCGCGACACCCTCGCCGGCCCCACCGAGCCGCGCGTTGTTGAAGTTCACCGACTTTGACACCTCGGCGAGGCTGAGCCGCACACCCCCGGTGGCGGTGAACCCGCGGCTGGCGTAGATGTCCTTGCCGATGG
>JBGSWT010000632.1:0-2904 GCA_041751815.1 Pseudonocardiaceae bacterium | reverse complement strand
GGCCGGGGGCTCGAGCGCTGCTCGGCCGGCGGACGCTGCGGAACCACCCGAGTGTCGGCAGCAGGACGCTGGGGCACCACCGGCGTATCCCGTACGGCCGGACGCTCCGGAGTGGTTGGATCATCGACAACGGCCGGGCGCTGCTCAGCTACCCGATGTTCGGCAGCTGCTGGTTGCGGGGCAACTGTCGGAGGCTGCACAACGCGGTCCGGCGGGTGCGGAGTCCCCGCAGCGGGGACATCAGGCCGCGACGCCGGTTGACGGGCCGGCGACGGCGTGGGACCAGGTCTGGGGCTGCCCGGGCCAGCTGGGGGGTAGTGCCCAGGAGAACCGCTACTGCGGCTGCTGGCCGATGCGCCATTGGGCTGGGACGCCTTCCCCGCGTCGGAGGGAAAGGAGTCACGAAGCTTTCGCGCGACCGGCGCCTCCACCGTTGAGGAGGCAGACTTCACATACTCACCGAGGTCGGCGAGTTTCTTGAGAACTTCTTTGCTTGTGACACCGAGCTCTTTCGCCAGCTCGTGCACGCGGGCCTTGCCTGCCACTGCTCTCCTCACTGATGGAGCCGGCGGCAATCCCGCTCGACCCCGTTACTAACGCATGTCCATCGCTGTCAGAGCTTCACGGCTGCGGGTACATGTCGGATCGACCTGTCTCTCTACGTTGACCGGGCGCCCGGACGTTTCCGGGAGTCGGGTGCGCCCTCGGCGGACCGAGGACCGATGGCGTATCCGGACGGCTGAGTGAGGTAGGCGTGCACCGCGGCGGTGTCGAGCGTTCCCACGCGTAACGCCCGTGGAAAAGCCCGGCGCCGCTCGGCGAGACGCAGACACCCGGTGTCGGGATGCATCCACGCGCCCCGACCGGGATGCCGACGCCGCGGGTCCGGGACCAGAGTCCCGTCCACCGCCACCACGCGCAGCAATCCAGAAACCGCCGCCTTGGTTCGGCAACCTACGCAAGTCCGGATAGGCTCGGCGGGCCGCTCGCGGCGGCGGTGCCGGACCTTGTCCGGGCAGGCGTAGACCGTCCCCCGACGGCGGGCCATCACAATTCTAGCGCGCACCGGAGGCTGGTGGAGAACCGGCATTGGTCACCGGTACCTCGGTATGCGGTGTCGTATGCGGTGTCGTGTGCTGTGGACGGGCTGTGGGGGACACCACCGGGTCCGCGTCGCTCCGAATGTCGATCTTCCATCCGGTCAGCCGGGCGGCCAGCCTAGCGTTCTGGCCCTCCTTACCGATCGCCAGCGACAGCTGGAAATCGGGAACAACGACCCGGGCAGTCTTGGCTCGGGCGTCGATGACCTGTACAGAGATGACCTTCGCCGGAGACAGCGCGTTGCCCACGAACGTCGCTGGATCGTCCGCATGGTCGATGATGTCGATTTTCTCGCCACCCAACTCGCTCATCACGTTGCGGACCCGCTGGCCCATCGGCCCGATGCACGCGCCCTTACCGTTGACTCCCTGGACGGTCGACCGTACGGCGATCTTGGAGCGGTGCCCGGCTTCCCTGGCCACCGCCGGTATCTCCACGGTGCCGTCGGCGATCTCCGGAACCTCCAGAGCGAACAACCGGCGGACCAGATTGGGATGCGTCCTAGACAACGTGATCTGCGGTCCGCGTAATCCCCGGGACACGCCTACCACGTAGCACTTGATCCGCTCGCCGTGCCGGTAGGTCTCCCTCGGCGCCTGCTCCACCGGCGGGATCACACCCTCGATCTCACCGATCTTGACCACCACCACACCACGGGCGTTCGCCCTGGCATCACGCTGCACCACGCCGGCGACGATCTCGCCCTCCTTGGCCGAGAACTCGCCAAAGGTGCGTTCGTGCTCGGCATCGCGCAGCCGCTGCAGGATCACCTGGCGGGCCGTGGTAGCTGCGATCCGGCCGAAGCCCTCGGGGGTGTCGTCCCATTCGTGGTCGACATTCCCGTCGGCGTCGAGCTCCTGCGCCAGCACCCGGACCAGGCCGGTCTTACGGTCGACATCGATCCGTGCCTGCGGTTGGTGGCCGTCGGTGTGCTTGTACGCGGTGAGCAATGCCGTCTCGATGGCCTCGAGCACCGTCTCGAAAGAAATATCCTTATCGCGTTCGATGGCGCGC
Source organism: Pseudonocardiaceae bacterium (assembly GCA_041751815.1). Classification (GTDB taxonomy): domain Bacteria; phylum Actinomycetota; class Actinomycetes; order Mycobacteriales; family Pseudonocardiaceae. Next base: position 789 of record JBGSWT010000632.1, on the reverse strand, counting down.
AACGCGGCGATGTCGACGTTCACCGTTCCTCCAAATCCTGCCGTCTCGCGCCGTCGAGCGCAGCGAGCTCGGCGGCCGGCGGTTGGCGAAATTCCACTTCCACCACCGCGCGGCGCAGTTCCGCATAGCGCACCCAGCGAAGGGTTCCTGACACCAGCAGCGTGACGCCCTCGTCGTCGCAGTCCCCGATCCGGCCGACCAGCTCCGCACCCTCTGCCTCCACGACCCGCACCAGGCGCAGCCGGTTGCGCCGCCAGTGCCGAGGATGGGTCAGCGGCCGGTCCACCCCTGGCGAGGTCACCTCAAGGGTGTAGGGGCCTCCGAGCAGTTCGTCGCAGTCATCCAGCGTCTGGGATACCGCACGGCTGACCGTGGCAATGTCGTCGAGCCCAACGCCCGCGTCCGAATCGATGATCACACGGACCAGCCAGCGCTGACCCGCGCGTACCTCCTCCAAGTCCTCGAGCTCGAACCCGGTGCCGACCACCGCGTCGCGCACCACCGACTCAACCGCTGAGTCGGAGCTCGCGGGTTCAGTGGTCACCGTGGCCTCCTACCTGGAAGTGACTGTCTGTCGGTCGATGTGGCGATGCGGGCGACGACCAGCGCGGGGGCGCGCCCCGGTCAGGTCACCCAGGGTATCGCGTCGCGGGACCGATCTGCGCCAAATGGATCACGGTGCTGCGCACGAGCGGACCAGGAGGCTGGCAGGATGGCCAATCGTGCTCAGACCCCGCCCCAGTCGACGCCGCATGCTGGCCACCGGGGCCATGCTGCTCGTCGCCGGTC
>JBGSWT010000631.1:0-7656 GCA_041751815.1 Pseudonocardiaceae bacterium | reverse complement strand
CCGGCCGGAACCGGACACCCTCCCCCGCCCGGGGACGGCCGGGCCGCACGCGACTGAAAGAAGCCTTACGGGGTATCCCCTCTACGTAGTACGCTCACACCTAGTTACGGAGGGGGGCTCTGTGATGCGTAACTTTCGTCGTGTAATCGTCACGCTGGCCATCGCTGGCGTGTGCACGGTGCTGTCCGCGAGTGTGGCGGCCGCCGCCCAGTCGACCGCCGCGCCGTGCGCGTCGTCCGCGGCGGCTTGTATTGACCTCAGCAGCCAGAAAGCGTGGTTGATGAACGGCGGCCAGGTCACCTATGGGCCGACTCCGATCACGTCCGGCAAGCCCGGTTACCGGACCCCGGCCGGCACGTTCAAGGTGTTGTGGAAGGACCGCGACCACCGTAGCCGGGCGTTCGACAACGCGCCCATGCCCTACTCGGTGTTCTTCACCAGCTCCGGTATCGCGTTCCACCAGGGCAGCCTCAAAGTGCCCTCGCACGGATGCATCCACTTGGGCCGCGGCGCCGCGGTCAACTTCTTCAACAAGCTGTCGGCAGGTCAGGTCGTTCAGGTCGTGAGCTGACGTCAGCGCTGCGCGTCAAGAAGTTGCTGCAGCGCGGGCAGCAGCGCGCGCAGCGCCCGGCCCCGGTGCGAGGCGGCATCCTTCTCGGCCGGGTCCAGCTCGGCGGAGGTGCGCCCGTCCCCCACCGGCACGAAAATCGGGTCGTAGCCGAAGCCATTGCTGCCGCGTGCCGCACAGTTCAGCGCGCCGCGCCACTGTCCTCGCACCACGGTCTGGACACCTGACGTCTGGGTTCCTGACGGCACCACCAGCGCCGCGGCACAGACGAACGCCGCACCACGACGACCTTCCGGGACGTCGGCCAGTTGATCGAGCACGAGCTGCAGGTTCGCGGCATCGTCCCCATGGCGGCCTGCCCACCTGGCCGACAGCACGCCAGGCATGCCGTTGAGCGCATCCACCTCCAAGCCCGAGTCGTCGGCGACAGCGGGCAGGCCAGTTGCCGCCGCCGCGTCTCGGGCCTTGGTCAGGGCGTTTTCCTCGAAGGTGGCCGCGGTCTCCGGCGCCTCGGGAAACGGCGGCACGTCGTCGAGTCCGACCACCTGAACTCCAGTGATCGCCGACGAGACCAGGATCCGCCGCAACTCGACAAGCTTCTTCGCGTTTCGCGTCGCTAGCAGCAACCGGACTTGGCTCACGACCCGCGCAGTTCGCCGGGATAGGGCTGGGCCAGCGCGGCGAGCTGGCAAGCGGTCAGCTCCTGGCAACCCTTCAACGCCAGGTCCAGCATCTGATCCAGAGTGGACCGGGCGAAGGTGGCACCGCCCTCCCCAGTGCCCTGCAACTCCACCAGAGTGCCGGTGTCGGTCGCGACCACGTTCATGTCGACCTCGGCGCGGGAGTCCTCCTCATAAGGCAGATCCAGCCGAACCCGACCATCCACCACCCCGACGCTCACCGCGGCGACCGAGCAGGACAGCGGTCGCGGGTTACGCAGCCGGCCGGCGGCGCGCAACCAGGTCACCGCGTCGGCCAGTGCCACATAGCCACCGGTGATCGCCGCAGTACGGGTACCACCGTCGGCCTGGATGACATCGCAGTCCAGCGAGATGGTGTTCTCCCCCAGTGCAGCGAGGTCGACACAGGATCGCAAGGCACGTCCGATCAGCCTGCTGATCTCGTGGGTTCGCCCGCCGAGACGGCCTCGGACCGACTCCCGATCGCTGCGGGTGTGCGTCGAGGACGGCAGCATCGCATACTCCGCGGTGAGCCAGCCTTGCCCGGAACCCTTGCGCCAGCGCGGTACGCCCTCCACCACGCTGGCCGCACAGAGCACCCGGGTGTGACCGAACTCGATCAACACCGATCCCGCGGGCCACTGCTGGTAGCCACGGGTGATGCGCACCTCGCGGAGCGCCTCGTCGTTCCTGCCGTCCGCTCGTGCCACCGCGTCAGCCTACCCAGGGCTATTCCGTCAGATTCACCGATGGCAGCTTGGTCAAATCTCGTAGTGCGCGCCGGGGCGGACGAGCTCGGTGGGTCCGTCGAAGGCTTCTTTGGCCTCGCGGAGCACTTGCTCGGCGTCCGTCCACGGAGGCACATGGGTGATCAACAGCCGGTGGACCCCCGCCGTCGCCGCGGCCTCCCCGGCTTCCCGGCCAGACAGGTGTATCCCGCGCGGGTTGTCGGGCCTGTCGGGCCAGGACGCCTCGGCGAGCAGGACGTCCGCACCGGTCGCTAGCTCGACGAGCTGCTCGCATGGACCGGTGTCTCCGGAGTAGACCAACGTCCGCCCGGCGTGGCTGACCCGCAGCGCGTAGGCCTCGCAGGGATGGTCGACCGGCGCGGCGCGCACCTCGAGTGGACCGACCCGGAACGGGTCGCAGACCGGATGGAAGTCATAGACGTCGGACAGGTGGGTCACGTTGCGCTCGGCGGCGCTGGGGGCGTATGCCGCCACCAGACGCTCGTCGACATCGGTCGGCCCGTACAGCGGCAGCGCGTCACACCGCGGCGGGGGGCGCAGGTGGTACCGGCGGTAGACGGTCATTGCCGACACGTCGGCGCAATGGTCGGGGTGCAGGTGGGACAGGATCACCGCGTCGAGATCGAAGGGGTCGAGGTAGCGCTGCAGCGCGCCCAACGTCCCGTTGCCCAGATCGAGCACCACGGTGGTATCTCCGGCTCGGACCAGATAGCCGGAACCGGGGGACTCGGGACCGGGGACACTGCCAGAGCAGCCCAGCACCGTGAGCAGCATGTGCATCCTCCTATCAAACCTGTGCTACCAACTCGAGGTGGGCGCTGTCGCCGCCAACGACGGGCCGAGGAAGCGACGGGCCAGCCGGGCGAAGGACGCTGGATCCCCGGTCGCGGTGAACACGTGCTCGGGCTCATCGGGCTCGGTGCGCAACAGGTCCGCCTCGGTCAGCACCCGCAGCACGTCCTTGGCGGTTTCCTCCGCGCTGGACACCAGGGTCACCCGGTTCCCCATGACGATCTGCAGCACGCCGGTGAGCAGCGGGTAGTGCGTGCAGCCCAGGACGAGGGTGTCCACACCGGCCCGTTGAAGTGGTTCCAGATAGGACTGCGCCAAGCCGAGGACCTGGCGTCCCGACGTCATCCCGCGCTCGACGAAGTCAACGAACCGCGGGCAGGCCACCCCGGTCACGACGACGTGGGGGGCAGCGGCAAAGGCGTCGGGATACGCCCGGGACCGGATCGTGGCCAGAGTCCCGATCACACCCACCAGGCCGGAGTGGGTGGCAGCGGCGGCTCGCCGCACCGCGGGACGCACTACCTCTACCACCGGGATCGAGTAACGCTCCCGAGCGTCGGCCAGGCAGGCCGCCGACGCCGTGTTGCAGGCGATGACGAGCAGTTTCACCCCGCTTCCCACCAGCTCGTCGGTCACCGCCAGCGCCCGGGAGCGCACCTGCGCGATGGGCTGGGGGCCGTACGGGCAGTGCGCAGTATCACCGACGTAGTACAACCGTTCGCCCGGTAGCTGGTCGGCGATGGCACGTGCGACCGTGAGCCCGCCGACACCGGAGTCGAAAACCCCGACTGGGGCATCCGGACCGCTCACGGGCTGCTCGCCCACGGTCGGTCAAGGCCGGGTGGGTCAGGACGGGGCCGAGTACCGCGGGCAACCAGCCGGGCCGCGAGCAGCCCGCCCACAGCTCCGAACAGGTGCCCCTCCCAGGAGATCCCGACAGCACCCGGCAGCACGCCCCACAGCACACCGCCCCAGAGCCCGAACAGCACCACCGCCAGCAGGATCTGCAGCAGGCTGCGGGCGAAAAACCCACGGACGAGCAGGAAGACTAGCCAGCCGAAGACCAGAACCGAGGCGCCGAGATGCACGCCGGGGCTTCCGGTGAGCCAGGTGCCCATGCCTGCGACCAGCCAGACCGTGGCGGTCACCGCAATGAACTGGCCGATGCCACCGGCCAGCGCGAGGAACCCGAGCACCAGCACCGGCACCGTGTTGGCCACCAGATGGGGCCAATCGCCGTGCAGCAACGGGGCCCACAGGACGCCGTCCAGCCCATCGAGCTGACGGGGTCGGATGCCATCCTCCTCGAGGACGCCGCCGAGGACCATGTCCACTGCCTCGGTGAGATACAGCACGCCGGTGAACGCGGCAATAATCATCGCGGCCTGCCCGGGCCGAGCCGGAAGCACCCGCGAACGGGCTAGACCTCCGGAGCGCACGGCAGGCACGTCGACCGAGACTACCCTCGCCCGCTGAGAGAAGCCTGTGTCTCCCAGCACCCTGCTACGCATTCAGCAGGCTCAGCGGGGCTATTACCGGACCGATAAACCCGCTGAGCCCGCTGAATGCGGATTTTGGGGCGTGGGGCTACGCCCAGAGTTGGCCGTCTAGGCGGGCGGCGGCTTCCTCGAGGTTGCCCGAGGAGGCGCCGGTGGAGAGGTACTTCCATCCGGCGTCGCACACCACGATGACGATGTCGGCCGGCTCGCCGGTGCCGGCGGCCTTCTCTGCGACCGCGAGCGCGGCGTGCAGGGTGCAGCCGGTGGAGATGCCGGCGAAGATGCCCTCGGTCTCCAGCAGCTCGCGGGTGCGGCGCAGCGCGTCGAAGGAGCCGACGGAGTACCGGCCGGTGAGCACTTCTGGGTCGTAGAGCTCGGGCACGAATCCCTCATCCATATTGCGCAGACCGTAGACCAGCTCGCCGTAGCGGGGTTCCGCGGCGATGATCTGCACGTCAGGCTTGTGCTCCCGCAAGTAGCGCCCCACCCCGACCAGCGTGCCAGTGGTGCCCAGCCCGGCGACGAAATGAGTCACCGTAGGCAGGTCACGCAGGATCTCCGGGCCGGTCGTGCGGTAGTGGGCCCCAGTGTTCGCCGGGTTGCCGTACTGGTAGAGCATGATCCAGTCGGGGTGCGCCGCAGCCACCTCCTTGGCCCGCGCCACCGCCTGGTTGGAGCCGCCCGCCGCCGGCGAGAAGATGATCTCCGCACCGTAGGCCTCCAGGAGCTGCCGCCGCTCGATCGAGGTGTTCTCCGGCATCACGCAGACCAGCCGGTAGCCTTTGAGTATCGCCGCCATCGCCAGCGAGATCCCGGTGTTGCCCGAGGTCGGCTCGAGGATGGTGCATCCCTTGCTGAGGCGGCCGGTTCGCTCAGCATCCTCGATCATCGCCAACGCCGGGCGGTCCTTTATCGAACCGGTGGGGTTGCGGTCCTCAAGCTTGGCCCACAGGCGCACGTCGGCTGCAGGTGAGAGATGAGGCAGCCCCACCAGCGGGGTGTCGCCCACGGCGTCGAGCAACGAGTCGTAGCGGGCCATGGCGCTCCCTTCGGTCGCGCTCGTGACTGGCGTTCAGTGCTAGGACACTGTGACGCACTCACGAGCGGTGGAGCCGCCGGCGACAGCCGGGAGGATGGTGACGTTGTCGCCGTCCTTCACCGCAGCGGCCAAGCCACCGGCGAAGCGCACGTCCTCGTCGTTGACGTAGACATTGACGAAGCGGTGCAGGGATCCTTCTTTCACCAGCCGGGCTTTGATCCCCGAGTGCCGGCTCTCCAGATCCTCGATCACCTCGGCGACGTTGGAGCCCGACGCCTCCACCGATTTCTCGCCCCCGGTGTGGGTGCGCAAGATGGTGGGGACAGAGACAGTGACGGCCATTGTCGGATCCTCCTATAGGTGCGGGCGACTCACCAGTTCCTCTACGCATTACCATCCTCGATCGGCGAGGACCGCGCGCTGGTCAGCGCGCGTCGGGGACGTCGTCGGCGCCGGTATGGGAGAACATGTACGACTCCACGACCTCGATGGGCTCCTCGCTGACCTCGCCGTCGACGATGCGGTAGGAGCGCAACTCGTCAGTCTCCGGATCGCGAGTGGACACCAGCACGTAATGCGCGTCGGGTTCCGACGCATAGGAAATGTCGGTGCGCGACGGGTAGGCCTCGGTGGCGGTATGCGAATGGTAGATCACCACCGGTCCCTCGTCGGCGGCATCCATCGCCCGCCACACCTGCAGCTGCTCGGTCGAGTCGAACCGGTAAAAGGTCGGTGAGCGCTCGGCGTTGATCATCTCGATGAATCGCTCCGGGCGGTCGGAGCCCGCCGGGCCCGCGAGGACACCGCACGCCTCATCCGGGTGGTCCCGGCGGGCGTGCCGAACCATTGCGTCGACGAGGTCACGCCGGATCGTCAGCACGTCTTCATCCTACGTGTCCGAGACGGCCTGGATCAGGGAGTCTTGCACCCAGGTCAACCAGTGATACACGCTCAGGTGCGGCGCGCGGGGATCGTCGGGTGGAAGCTCATCGGGCATGTCCTCGGTGACGTCGAGCACGGTGCCCAGCGCCAAGCGGACGTCGTTGAGCGCGGACAGCCACGCCTGCGCTTGCTCGTCGGTCAGGCGCACCCGGCCACCCCGGGCCGGGCAGGTGTCCAGGACGACAGCAGCCACCCCTTCCTTGACGGCCAGCAGCTCGGGCTCGTGTAGCGCTCGCAGCCCGCCGGACAGCGTGGCGTCCTCGCGGTGGAAATCGGGTAGCAACCGGGCCAGCACGCGGTCGTCGGGCGCGGTAGTGGGGCCGGCGATGATGCCGGTGAGTTCGGCCAGCTCGTCCTGGGGGGTTCCCGCGACGCGCGCGCTGAGCATGTCGCGGACCTGGCCGACCAGCCCGCGCAGCAGGCCGGCCTCCCGCTCGGACAGGACTGTCGTCACGAGCCCTCGGCTGCGCCGCCAGCCGTTCACGCGTCCCGCTGCATGGTCGCCCAGAGTCCGGCGCCGTGTAGCTTCGCGACGTCGATCTCCACCTTGTCTCGGGAACCCCTGGTCACGACGGCCCGACCCTTGTGATGCACGTCGAGCATCAACTTGGTCGCCTCGTCCTGGCTGTACCCGAAAAGCTTCTGGAATACGTAAGTGACATAGGACATCAGGTTTACCGGGTCGTTCCAGACGATCGTCAGCCACGGCCGGTCCTCGGTTCCGACCTCGTCTGCTACTGCGTCCACTGCAGGGTCGACCTGGGTCTGCTCCAGTTCGACGGGTGTAGTCATGCAGCAATGTTCTCACCACGGCTCGCCATACGCTTTGGAGATGCCGCTGCGGACGCCGGACAGCACTGCACTGTGCACCGACCAGTACGAACTGACGATGCTCGCCGGTGCGCTGGCTGACGGATCGGCCTTCCGACGTTGCACGTTCGAGGTCTTCGCCCGCGGCCTGTGTGGCCGCCGGTACGGCGTCGTCGCCGGTGTCGCGCGGCTGCTTGATGCCGTGGCCCGGTTCCGCTTCGGCGACGAGCAGCTGAGCTTCCTGGCACGCGTGCTGGACGCACGCACGCTGGACTACCTGGCCGGCTACCGGTTCAGCGGTGACATCGACGGATACCCCGAGGGGGAGCTTTACTTCCCCGGTTCCCCGGTGCTGGTGGTCACCGGCAGCTTCGCCGAGGCGGTGCTGCTCGAGACGCTGGTGCTCTCGGTGCTCAACCACGACTGTGCGGTGGCCGCTGCAGCGGCCAGGATGACGAACGCGGCCGGCGACCGGCCGTTGGTAGAGATGGGTGGTCGCCGCACCCATGAGGATGCCGCGGTGGCGGCGGCCCGCGCGGCCTACCTCGGCGGCTTCGCCGCGACGTCCAACCTGGCC
>JBGSWT010000630.1:0-9590 GCA_041751815.1 Pseudonocardiaceae bacterium | reverse complement strand
ATTTTCTCCGCGGGTCTTGATGCGTCCGTCAGGAAACTGGGACTACGCGTTCTAAAAAGTCCTTACCGCAGCCCGTTGGCGAATTGCATTTGCGAACGCGTGATCGGAACTCTCCGCCAAGAATGTCTCGATTTTCTAATTCCACTCACCGAGCAACACTTACTTCGCGTTGTGAGAGAGTGGGTCCGTTATTACAACACCGCACGACCCCACATGTCGCTGGGTCCCGGGATCCCGTGCCCGCCGGAGACATTGTCAGTATCTCGGACATCTCACCGTCATCGGCTCGCTGAGAACGGAGTCGTTTCCGTACGCTCGGTGCTGGGCGGGCTACACCACGACTATCAGTTTGCAGCGATCGCTACATGATTGCGAAAGAATTTTGCGCATTACACTGGCTGAACGACTTGGGGTTCGTCGGCACGGGCGCGACGCTCAATGGGTTCCTGAAGTAGGAGACAAGGTGCCCGCCCTGTCGCGGCCCTTGCTGCCCTCATCGCTACCTGACCATCACCGCCACCCGGCAACGCCCGCGCCAGGCCGGGCGGATTGAATCGATCACCCCCACCCCCCTCAAGGGGGTCACGCAGTCGGACGCGCTCTCTCAGCCGGACGCCCGGGCGCTGCTCGCTGAGAAGCACTCGCAACTGCCCTTGCAGGCTCCGCAGGCGGTTGCGCCTGGCGGGTTGCGCGCGGGAGGCGTGAGCGGCTTCGGTTAGATCAGACGCGCGATAAAAACAGGGGTCTACCTAAGCCCCAAGCCTCAGCCTTGTATTGCCGGTTGTTAACCGGGCTGCTTAACACTCGCGCTTTCTACCAGCCAGATCGAGCAGCCGAGACAGGAGTTGCCGCAACTCGGGATCGTCGATTGCTCCACCAGCCTCGCCGAGAATCTCAGACACCGAACGCATGGCGGGCGACTGTTCTTCACAGAACCGGCGAAGACAGCGCCAGAGCGCCTCACGCTCGATGCCATGCTTGTCGAGAAACTTGCCAAGAACGGCGTCGCCCAGCAGGCACCGCCAGAGGCGGCAGAGCTGCTCCGCACGCTCACTTGGATCGTCCTTACTGGTTGGGGGCGGATTGTCTCCGCCTTTCCAGATCGCGCCGGTCAAGATCTGCTCGCGCGTGAATGGCCTGCCGCGTAGGGTGGCGCCGGCCGCGCGTACATGGAAGCGGTAGATGCCTGTCAGATTGGCCTGCACGCTCGTCTCAAAGACGCCTGGCTCGACTTCGTTCAGCGCAAGCGTCGCCGTGGTCTGGTCTGGTCGCAGCAGCTCGGCGCGAACCATCGCGCGCCGCTCTACTGGCAGCCCGTATTCGGTGAGAACCGCACGAACGATCAGTTGCGCGCCCGGTTCATTGCTCGTCTGCAGAAGGCGCGCGCGCATGCGAAGGTTCGAGTAGCAATGCACGTTCAGGCTGTAGCGAAGGCCGTGCACGTTTGCCTGGCCCGCGGCGGACGCGGCCGAATCTACACTCGTTCCAGGCCGTCCGCGGCCGGCCAGCACCGCGTGCCAGGTGCCTTCGTGGAAGCCGGTACTGTTAATCAGCACTGGTAAGGTCATGCGGTAGAACGAGACATGGGTACCAAAAGTGTGCGACATGCCTGGCGTTACGTTGGCGGCAGCGGGATCGACGATAGTTCCATCCGGCGTCTCCAGCATGAATTGAATGGCGTAAGGTGCAGGCGTCAGCAGAATTACGTCGCTGCCGATGTCCGCTTCGTTCAACCGGAATGGGATGCGGTGCTTGTCGCCCGGTTTGACCCAGCCCTCGGGGTCGAGGACGATATCCTCGTTCGTGACTCCGGCAAGGATTTGCAGGAAGTACTTATTCAGGCGGAAGAAGTCGTCATTGCCGAGCGCCCCGGTCAAGCGGAGGAATCCATCCTTGTTGTTGCAGAGCTCAGTCAGGGCGGCCGGCTGAATCTCCTGCGCCGTACCAAGAGCGACCGCGAACACCTTCTCGTTGATCAGGCCCGTTACGTCTGAGATGTACTTCGCGGCTGTTTCGTGGCCATCGGTGAAAACGATGATCGCCTTCTGGTCGTAGCTGGCCGCGGCAGGCGTCTGCAGCATGTTATGAGCCTGCTCCACGGCATCGCCGATGGCCGTGTTTCCCATCGGATTTGGGTTGTGCGACAGGATCAGATTCTTGAGGTTCGCACGGGTGGGATCGTCGAACGGGTTCTCAGGCGGCGGGCCGAGCGGTCCGGTGATCCCGATCACGTCATAAGCATCATGATCGAAGCTCACGATGCCCATAGCGTTTCCCTGCTGAATTACATCGACGAAAGCGGGTGCAGAGTACTTCAACACGTCGATCCGCTTGGGGAGCGCATCGATACCGGATTCGAAGTTCATGCTGTTCGATTTGTCCAGGGCCAGCACGACGACTACGCTCGGACGAGCGATGGTCTCGGCGGTTATCGGAATCACGAAATCTTCGTTGGTCTCGGTGCAGTGAATGGTAACGGTACCGGTGGCTGTATCTCCTGCGCTTGTGCCTTTGTACGAGGTCCACAGATGTGCCTTGGCCAGCGTGAAGTCAGAGGTTGGCGGCACCGTGTCAGTGGTGGATGCGCCAGGTGGAATACCGAAGGTGGTGCCCGCAGGTCCTGTCAGCACGGTCGGGCCGCTGGTGATTTCGAAATGCACGTCTCCGCAAGACACGGTCGAGAACACTGCCGCCCGCGCCGTCGTTTCCCCCTCAGGGACATCGTTGAAGTTGATGCTTGGAGTCTCGAGCGTGACGGAGGTTGGATAGGTCGCCAGTGTGTCGTAACAGGGCGGCTGGACGATGGACGGGTGCTTCGAGTCTTTGAAGACCTGCTCGTTCTCCGGCGGCGCCCAGGGCCGAACCAATTTGATGTTGTCATTGTTGTTCGGGTTGCCGGCCCACGGATCGATCGGAGTGAGAATGCCGTTCAATTCGTTGGGGTTGGCACCTGTGCCGGCTTCCGACCCGTAGACTTGATCGGGGTCAAGCCGCCACGACTTGCCAAGCGCGGCCTGCCACGTTGCGAAGAGGCGGTCGACGTTAGAATGGAGCAGGAAAACGAATGGATCCCGGAACGCAGTGTGCCCGTTACCGATGGTTCCGCCGATGTAGCTGCTGTGTATGTTGTCGTGCGTCTGTTCGATCAGAACGCGCATTTCGGGGAAGGTTTCCGCGGCAAGAATTTCGGAGTCGGAAGGCCAACCGGGGGAACCGATCGGCGGCGCTCCCGCCGATATGTTGCGCTCGAGCGTACGAGGCGGGTCAAACGGATTGTTGTTCGGATCAAACGCGTTGTCGGATCGGAACGGATCGGCGTTGGGATCATAGAAGCCCTCGCTGAGCCACGGCTCGCCGGCATCTCCGTTCGCCGCGCCCATGAAATCCGAGGTGAACAGGCCGGCCGGATCCGTGTTCCAGTCCCAGTAATGCAGCGAGAGGTCGGGGTCCTCCTCGCGCAGCATTGCTTCCAGCCGGTTGCACAGCTCCCGGTGCCAAGGCAGAAATGCAGGCCCTTGGTGAACGTGCGTAGCGGCGTGGATCTCGTCCTGCTTGAACCAATAGGTAACGCCGCCCGGGATCGGATCCTCCCGATCGCCTGGAAAGGCCTTCTGCTGCAGCTTGACGAACGCCTCTCGCAGCCGTTCTCTCTCTTGCTGAGAGACAGTCGCGATATTTCTCCTGATTCCATCTCCGAGTGGCATGTCAACTCTCCTGATAATTAACCGCTGAAAGTCAAGAATATAAAGAAGGCCGAGAAAATCTCACTTCCATTGTCCGACTAACCCCCCGTGTTTCCGATCAGCAGCAGAGCAGAGCCAGTCGCTGGATCCGCACTTTCCTCTCGTGCGTGAACGTGAACCAGACCGTGACGCTGAGGCCGAAGCGGCAAGCCTTGCGGACAGCCTCTTCAATTCCCTTCCTGCAAGTTCTGAAGGTGTGCTCGCCTTCACAGGTTTCGAGCACGAACCCTTCGAAATCGCCAAAGCAGTCGTACAAGAGCCGGATGACTTTCCCTGTCAAGAAACGCGGCTCTTGGGGGTCCGGGGTGTCAGGAGGGGTGGGGCGTCCTTCGCCGGTTGGTGACGGGAAGATGTCGTCCGGATTACCCCCGAGACCTTTGACACGATCAGCTATCTCGCCCAGGTATCGCGTCCAGACGAGATGCCACCGGTTCGTGGCCGGTATTGACTCGCCGATGTGCCGAAGAACCGAAAGCTTACGAATTTCCCTGGGAAGAATCTCGGCCGCCGTATGAACCGGAATCGTGATCTGGAAGCTCCCGATGATACGGCGAGGATAGCCGCTCACCTGGTGCACTGTGACGGTGAACTTCTGTCCTTTGATAACGGTCGGGGGCAGCTTGATCGAAAGTAGTCCAGGGATGTTGAGCGCACGAGGTCCGGGGACCGGGATGTAGGTAACGTCACCGACTTTGCAGATCAGGGAATTGTCGTCGCGGGCGGTGAGCACGGGCGGCCCGTTACGGGAAGCAGCGGCCGCCGCCACTTGCTGGACGTTGACATCCGGAACATAGACAGCCACCCTGCTGTCGCGCGGCAGATCGTGCCATCGGATCATGAGCTCATCATTCTCGATTCGAGGTCTGGTGGTTGCCGCCGCGAAGACTAGTTGAGGATGATTGTGCTCGAAGCCTTCGACGAGCACCGCCGCCGGAGGCTGTTGTGGCTTGGGCGCATCATGCAAGAATCCGAACGCCTGCGGCACCACGATGGGGACGACCGAAGGCTTGATCTCGAACGTGGATTGCACAGTGTGCGTGGCCGCCGAACCGGGGTTGTCTGAATCGACGATGACCAGGTTGCGCTGCGACAGGTTGTCGTGCGAGCCGGGCGTGGCGCCATTGGGGATGGGGTCAAGCGGGTAGTGGATCTCGGCGGCCAGACAGCAATGGTGATTGCGAACGAGCTGCTGGATGCTGAGAAGAGTTCCGGAGAAGGGACCGCCGTTCCCATTATGAGGCGGATTCAGCGGGAACCGCGGGGTGTCCTGGTTGAAGTCGAGCCAGCATCCGAAATAGGTTGTGACTTCGACCGAGCCGTTACCTGCCAGGTCTTCGACGTTCGTTACATCGGGCTGGGTTCGCATGTCGGCCTGCCGCGCCTCGGCGAGAAACGGGATGGAGACGATCTCGCCTCCTGCTAGTCCCAGCAGCGGAGCCGCGCCGCCGCCGTCGCCCTGACGTGGATAGGTTGCGGCGTTGTACGCCAACCCTGTGGCCGCCGTGGTGAAGAGCCGGAAGAATACTTTGACGTCGTCGGCGTTGATCGCGACCGGTGCGCGGTATCGGACTTTGGCGACGGCGAAATTGAAGATCGGCTGCCCGCCGACCTGGCTGGCGAGTTCGAGCTGACTGTCCTCCTGATCTGTCTTAATGTCGAAGAACGGATGGTCTTCGTCTTCGGGGGTCGAGGGCGCGTTGAATTGCGCCAGCAACGCCTGAATGAAGTTGATTGAAGCGCCGCCGCCTGAAGCGTGAGTGATCCCCGCGCGGGTCAGACCTGGACGCATCGTGAAGACGCGCAGATCGGTACTGAGCCAGTGAACCTGACCGTCGCGCATGTAAGGATTCGGGTTCTTGCTGAGCACCAATGGCGCCTGTTCCAGGTTGCCGCCATGCCGAGCCGTGAGAGTGATGTTCTGCGCCGGATCGGCCACAGGTATTTCATTGAATGCCTGCTGACTCGTGAAGAGGATGTTGAAAACAAAGGTGACCCGCTGCGCGATGTCCGGAGGAATCGCATCGTCCTCGTAGTCGACGCTGTTCAGTTGCGCGGTCATGCCAGGAACGGCGGACCCATCCGGTCTAGTGAAGGTGAGGGTCGGAGTGACGGGCGGGTTACCGACCTCGCTGGGAAGGAACCCGTCGAGGATGACATAGAGGGCGTTGGTGAAGGTGGCAGGCGTTCCGAGCGCCTGGACCTCGTGAGTAGAGAACGTGCTGCGATCGGTGATGAGGATCAGCCGCTGCGAGCAGACGCGAATAAATCCAGCCTGCTGACAGGGCCGGTCGGCGTCGTCGATGACCCAAAGCAGATAGTATCCGGGAGGTGCAATACGACTGTTGGGCGGCGAAGTGACGCGCAGGCGATTGCCCTCGGGGTCGGGCAAGCTGAAGCTGAGACCGACGTAACGCTGATCGCCGTCGAAGCCGTGAGTGACGGAGCCACACCGAATCATGGCGACACGACGGATCTGCGCAGCCTGGGGACAGGTGATTTCAAAGACCTGACCGTAGCCGGCGCTCGCCGGGGCGTTCGTCAGTTGCGGGCGGTTCGGGTCGCCATCGTAACCCGGTTTGAACACCTCGATCCGCAGTTCGCCGACAGAGGAGGGGTCGCCCTGAGCCGCATTCTTACTGGAGCCTGCGACCCAAACACGTCCATTGGGCAGCAGCAGCGCGGTGGAGTGATAGTTGCGGACGGCGTTTGCCGCATCGACCGTTGTCCAACTGTCAGGCGCTGTAAATTGACCCGTGCTCCAATCAATGCCGGGGTTGTAGATTTCGCCTTCTTTGACCGCATTCGCATCCGACGAACCGCCGTTGATGCCGCCGGAGACAAATATCTCGCCAGTCGGGAGAATGACCGAGCAACTGAAGCGGCGCTGCTTTCCGGCGGCCGCGCCCGCGCGAGCGGCAGTGTTCTGCCAAGTCGGACTCGGCTGCGAGAGATCGATCTTCTTTGGGTTCGTGTCGCCGCAGATCATCACGCGCGGCTTATATCCGTCTGTCGGCAGCAACGGCAACAGAACCGAAGGATAATCCCAGCTACTGTCGTAAAGTCCACCGCCAGCTGAAGGGATGGTCGCGCCGACAGTCTGCCCAGTGAACGGATTGTAAATTCGGCAGGCGCCGCTCACTGGACTGACGAAGACGACATTGCCATCCGGAAGGAGATGGAAGCGGGGGTAATATCGGCTGCGATTGCCCACGTCGAGTCGTTCAGCCGTAAGCAACGCCCATGTGTCGCTGCCGGGCGAGTATCGCTCAGGGGTGTCATTATTATGTCGGCTATCGGTCCTGAACGGGTGGCCGGCAACCGCAAGAACTTCTCCATTAGCCAGCGTGAGCAGCGTTGGATACCAGCGGCCGCCGCCATCGGGCTGGCCGGGCTCGAAGTTGAAGTCGCGGACACGGCGCCAGGTGCGGACGCGCGGATGATAGATCCAGCAGCCGTGTTCTCCCAGGAAGTTCAAGTCGTGGCCATGTCCCTCGTGCGCTCCACCCCACTCCTTGGTCCCACCACCGACCAATAGGCGGCCATCGGCGAGACACGCATGACCGCTGCAGAAGACGTCGGTCGTGGGCGAGCCGATGGTTTCTATAAGAGGGCTACCCGCGAGGTTGAAGAGGCGGGTGTTGTCGAGATCGGCGGGATTGCCGCTGCGGTTCTGGTCGGCGTTGTGTTCGCTGCCGCCGAACATCAGGATCTGGTTGGTGGGCAGGAGAGCGGCGTGAATCGCCAGAATCTCCGAGTTATTGGTAACGATTTCCCATGGCATAGTAGGCCCCTCTTTGTGAAAAAACCGGATACGACGGAGATGGTAGTGCAGTTCTTCAAAGAAATATGTGAAATATTCACACTTCGTCTGCCGGCCGTCCTTGGCCGGATAGCGGCAGTGTGCTGCGCATTTAATCTCCGACCGGGCGTTACTCCGGTTTTTGGGCAACCGCTAGCAAGTCGCTGAGAAATCGGTGTAGCCTGATCGCATGGGATTTGTTCGTCAGGCCTTAAATTGTCTTATCGACCTCGTTGCGCTTAGCCGCACGCTCGTCGCAAACGGCCTACGCTTTCTAGTCTTCTGCACGAAGAGCCGTCCAGCGCTCGCGGCGGAGATTCTCTTTCTTCGAAAGCAGCTGGCGTTCTATCAAGAACGGAAACTGGTTCCACGACGCTTTGACAATGCTTCGCGCTATCTCCTCGTGCTGCTCTCGCGTTGCTTTGACTGGAAGGAGGCCCTCGTCAATGTCACACCGAAGACCTTGATCGGGTGGCACCGTAAGGGCTTTCGGTTGTTCTGGCGTTGGAATTGCCGGCGTGGACGACCGAGGATTCCCGCTGAACTTCGAGCACTGATTCGTCAGATGGCTCGTGACAATATCACCTGGGGCGAAGAGCGCATCGCTAACGAATTACTTGTGAAACTCGGGATCCAGATCTCGCCGTGTACCGTACGTAAATACATGCCGAAACCTCCACCGGGTCGAGGGCGAGGTGATCAACGGTGGTTAACGTTCATCTACATTCACGCCAACGCGATTGTGGCCTGCGATTCCTGACCGTCGTAACAGCGACATTCAAGTGCCTCTGCGTGTTTGTTGTGATGGAGGTCGGTAGACGAAAACTCCTGCACATTAGCGTCACCGATCACCCCACGGCCACCTGGACCTTGCAACTGCTGCGCGAAGCGATACCCTCCGATCACACCTACCAGTATCTTCTCCACGACCGCGACCGTATTTTCTCCGTCGGTCTCGATGCGTCGATAAAGAGGTTTGGTCTACGGGTTTTGAAGAGTCCTTATCGCAGCCCACTTGCGAATTGCGTTTGCGAACGCGTGATAGGAACTCTACGTCGAGAGTGTCTAGACTATTTGATCCCACTCACCCAGCTGCACCTACTTCGCATTGTCCAGGGGTGGGCCACCTACTACAACGTGGCACGACCCCATATGTCGCTTGGCCCCGGGATTCCGAGTCCACCGGAGACGTTACCCGTCGCTGTTAGATCGCATCGACATCGGCTCCCTGAGAAGCTGGTCGTTTTCGCACGTCCTGTGCTCGGCGGGTTGCACCACGACTACCGGCTGGTGGCAGTCGCCACGTGAATACGAAAGGTTCTTGCGGACGACACGCCCCACCAAATCGCCGCCCAGCATTGAGGCGTGGGGTAGCAGTAGGCGAGACGCCAACTCACGCCAAGCGCGAGCCATCCTGTTTCTAGGGCTGCGGCCGTGACCCGGAAAGCCAACCAACCGCACTCCATGATCTCGCCACAAGAATCGGCGTCATAGCGCTGATCGAATTCGTCTCTGCTCGGTGGTCCGGCGACCGTGATCGCATCGCACGCTCCGAGGGAAATTACTGATCCCACCTCGCTCCGCACCGCCTCATCGCGGGTGTAGAAGCGTCTGTCCCGGACAAAGCCGGCGACGACGGTCCTCTTGACAGCGGTGACTCTCCCGCTAGGTGCCCGCGCGAGCACCAAGGAAACTGGCAATCCATCAAGGAGATGAACGGGGGCGGGGCGGCCGTCGGCGTAACAAGAACCGTAAATGATGCCGGTTTCAGCGTCCCTAAACGCGGCTCGGAATCCGTGCCCTTGGTTCATTTGGCTGATCCCGACTGAACCGCGGTAGCGTCGTCGTTGGCGTTGAAGTGCGGATACCGTGAACTCCTGTTTCATTCATTGCCTCCCGGATAGGTTTATTTTTATATCGAGTTCATCGAAAAACGTAGGCAACCGAGACCGAGCGTCAGTATTACCAGCCAGAACCCAATAGCGAATGTGAGCTCACACCCAACGCATCTCCCCGCTAACATCCGCCACCGCCCTGCTGCCTCTACG
>JBGSWT010000629.1:0-4764 GCA_041751815.1 Pseudonocardiaceae bacterium | reverse complement strand
GCTCGGCCGCACCCACCGCGGCGTGCTCACCTACTCCGCCGAGCTGCACGCCGGCCAATCCCGCGGCCTGACCCAAACCCTGGCCACCCTCGACCGCGAGCTGACCCAGATCGCCGACACCCTCGCCCGCGGCCGAGCCCGGCGCACCCGAACCCAGCTCGAGGCCGCCATCGACAAGATCGCGAACAAACAGTACGTCCGCGAGATCGCCACCTACACCATCACCGGCGACACGCCCGCCACTTTCCGGCTGACCTGGACCATCGACCCAGCAGCCCGCAACCAGGCTCGAAGACAAGATCTTCGGCAAACGGATCCTGATCACCGACCACCACGACTGGACCACCGCTGATGTCATCGCCGGATACCGATCCCAAAGCGACGCCGAATTCGGCTTCCGCCAGATGAAAGACCCCCACGTAGTGTCCTTCGCCCCGATGCACCACTTCACCGACGCCCACATCCGCGTCCACACCTTCTACTGCGTACTGGCCCTGATGATCGCGCACCTCATGCGCCGCCACGCCCACCAGCACGGCCTCGACCTGTCCGTGCGTGCCCTGCTCGACACACTCGCCGGCATCGAAGAAACCGTCCTGCTCTACCCCGGCGCCCGCGGCCGACCCAAAGCCCGCCGCATGATCACCGACACCGACCAACTCCAACAACAACTCTTCGACATCTTCCAGCTACACCGCTGGACACCCGTTAGGTAATACACACAACCAAGATCCACATGATAGTTGACCTGCGGAAACACACTTCAAGATCACCTTATCCAGGAAACTGGGGCTAGATCGGTCAGGATAGTCAGGCCGTAGCTGGTCCTCAGCGGACGAGCCGATGGCCTTCAGTCGGACTCAGCCTGGGTGACATGGCGGACGTAGAGCAGGATGTCGTCCCTCTCCACCGTGTCGATCTCGGGAGCGTCCACGCGGTACAGCCGACCGGCCCGGACCACCCCGAGCACAATGTCGGGCAAACGCCGGGGCGAACCTCCGATCTCGTCGGGCTCCGCTGTTCGTTGGGCGATGGCCAGCCCGGCCTCCGGGGTCAGCAGGTCCTCGACCAGGTCGACTACTGCAGGGGTCTTGGTCGCCATACCGAGCAGGCGGCCCGCGGTCTCGGAGGACACCACAACGGAGCTGGCGCCGGACTGTCGCAGCAGGTGCACGTTCTCACGCTCGCGCACCGCTGCCACGATATGCGCCTTCGGCGCCAGCTCCCGGGCGGTGAGTGTGACCAGTACCGCGGCGTCGTCTTGGCTGGTGGCGACCACTACGGCACGGGCCCGAGTCACCCCCGCCAGACGCAGCACATCGGAGCGGGTGCCGTTGCCGTTCACCGTAACCAGACCACGCGCGTTGGCGAGCTCCAGGGCGCTGGGGCTGGTGTCGACCACGACCACAGCGGTGGGCTCGTCCCCGTCAGCAAGCATCGAGCTCACCGCGGAACGGCCCTTAGTGCCGTAACCGACGACGACGACGTGATCGCGCACCTTGCGCCTCCAGCGTTGGATTTTCAGCGCCTGCCGGGATCGCTCAGTGAGGACCTCCAGGGTGGTCCCGACCAGCACGATAAGGAACAGCACCCGCAGCGGAGTAATCACCAAAACGTTCGCCAACCGAGCGGACTCGCTGACCGGGGTGATGTCGCCGTATCCGGTGGTGGACAGCGACACTGTGGCGTAGTAGATGCAGTCCAGCAGGGAAAGGCCGTCTTCGTTGACATCGCGGTAGCCGTCCCGGCCGAGGTAGACGAGGAGCACCGTGACGGTGAGCGCCAAAGCGGCGCCCACGGCCCGGCGCCCGATCGACGCGCCCGGGCCTTGCCGGCTCTCCGGAATCCGGAGGACGCCGACCAGCGCGTGGGCCGGAGGATCGGTGAGGCGGCGCTCGAAGGTGCCCCCGGTTATTCGCCTCATGAACGCAGCGCGCCGAGCAACCGCCACCGGTGCGCAGCCGCTGCTGCGCCATGGTGCAGGGGGCGCAGCTCCGAGCCGACGGCCTCGAACGACTCGTCTCTCACGAAGTCGGAGCATAATCGCAGCACATCAGCTTGTGATTGTGCTGCCACCGACATTGCGTCGTCGAGCGAGCCGAGCAGTGCCGCCGTCGTTGATCTCGGCTGCAGGACCGCCTTCGGGAACCTAGTGGCGGTGTGCAAGCCCGTCGACGCCGTCTTCCGGAACCACTTGACGGCTGAGTGGATGGCTGCTGGCAAGGTCGGGATCAGACAGCGCAGCGATCGCCATCCGGCGCAGCAACGCGGCCACCTGATGCGGATCGGAAACGGTGGCGCTGTGCGGCGTGGAGTTGAGCAGCCCGAAGGCTCCGTGGACGGCGATCCGGGCGGCCTCAGGAGACAGCTCGGGAATGTGCTCGAGCAGCGTGTCCACCCAGATCTGCAGATAAGCCCGTTGCAGGGCGCGGACCTTGTGTCGCACCTGCACAGGCAAGTTCGCCAGGTCGCGGTCCTGCACGGTGATCAGCTGGGGATGCTGTATCGCGAAGTCCACATGGAACTCGACCAATTCGGCCAGCGCCTCGCCGGGGTCGTTAGTGCTGGCCGCTCGAGCGCGCCCACCATTGAGCAGATACTCGCTGATGCCGACGAGCATCTCGGCAAGCAGCGCCTCCTTACCCGGGAAGTGCCGGTACAGCGCAGGCCCGCTGACGCCCACCGCGGCGCCGAGCTCGGCGATGCTCACCCCGTGGAACCCGTGCCGAGCGAACAGCGTGGCCGCGACTTGCAGGATCTGGCCCCGCCGGGTCGTACCATCCGCTGCCGAAGGGAATGCCATGCGCAAGACCCTAGCGGGCGATGTTAATAAGCGCTAACGTGGTTAATGAGCGCTAACTGCGTCGCCTGGAGAAGGGAGCGACGATGGAAGCCCTGGCCAGCCACGTTGACTCCGCAGGCCCAGCCGCATACAACGTTCAGGCGCACGCCGAAATGGTCGCCGACCTGCACCAACGGCTCGCGAAAGCCCGGCTGGGCGGACCGCCGAAAGCTCGAGAACGCCATGTCGAACGCGGCAAATTATTGCCCCGCGACCGCGTCGACTCGCTACTGGACCCGTCCTCACCATTCTTGGAACTGTCCCCGCTGGCGGCTACCGGCATGTACGGCGACGAGGCCCCGGGCGCGGGGATCATCACCGGGGTCGGGCGGGTCGCCGGTCGGGAATGCGTGATCGTCGCCAACGACGCCACCGTCAAGGGCGGCACCTACTTCCCGATGACGGTCAAGAAGCACCTGCGAGCCCAGGAGGTGGCGCTGCACAACCGCCTGCCATGCCTGTACCTCGTCGACTCCGGGGGGGCCTACCTGCCCCAGCAGGACCAGGTGTTTCCCGACCGGGAGCACTTCGGCCGAATCTTCTACAACCAGGCGACGATGTCCGCGCGCGCCATCCCACAGATCGCGGCGGTGCTGGGTTCCTGCACCGCGGGCGGCGCGTACCTGCCGGCGATGAGCGACGAGGCGGTGATCGTCCGCAACCAGGGCACGATCTTTCTGGGCGGCCCGCCGCTGGTGAAGGCGGCCACGGGTGAGGTGGTCACCGCCGAGGAGCTCGGTGGCGCAGACCTGCACTCCCGCATCTCCGGGGTCACCGACCACCTCGCCGACGACGACGCGCACGCACTGCAGATCGTCCGCTCCATCGTGGCGACTCTCGGGCCCCGTCCGCCCCGGCCGTGGGAGGTGGCCGCCACCGAGGAGCCCGCTCTAGACGGGATTCTCGGCGTGGTGCCGGTGGACAACCGCACTGCTTATGACGTCCGAGAGGTGATCACTCGGATCGTCGACGGGAGCCGCTTGTCGGAGTTCAAGGCCGAGTACGGCGCCACCCTGGTCACCGGCTTCGCCCGATTGCACGGCCACCCGGTGGGCATCGTCGCCAACAACGGCATCCTATTCAGCGAGTCGGCACTCAAGGGGGCGCATTTCATCGAATTGTGCGACCAGCGCGGCATTCCGCTGGTCTTCCTGCAGAACATCTCCGGTTTCATGGTGGGTCGGGAGTATGAGGCCGGCGGGATCGCCAAGCACGGCGCTAAAATGGTCACCGCGGTGGCGACCACTCGGGTTCCCAAGCTGACCGTCATCATCGGTGGCTCATTCGGCGCGGGGAACTATTCGATGTGTGGCCGGGCGTACTCGCCGCGGTTTCTGTTCATGTGGCCCAATGCGCGGATCTCGGTGATGGGCGGCGAGCAGGCCGCCATGGTGCTCGCTAGTGTCCGGCGCCCCGGCGAGCCTGAGCCCGAGGTGGCCTTCAAGGACCGCATACGTGCCCAGTACGAGCAGCAAGGCCACCCCTACTACTCCACAGCCCGGCTGTGGGACGACGGGGTGATCGACCCGGCGGACACCCGGATGGTGCTCGGGCTCGCGCTGTCCGCCGCCGCCAACGCGCCGCTGGAGCCCAGCCATTTCGGCGTCTTCCGGATGTGACAGTGATGATTGCTCAGCCCTGCAGTCGTGATGGTTCGGCCCTGCAAGCAGGCCTCACGCAGGCTTCGCGCATGTTCGAGACAGTGCTGGTGGCCAACCGAGGCGAGATCGCTGTCCGGGTGATCCGCACGCTGCGCGCCATGGGTATCCGATCGGTTGCCGTGTACAGCGACGCCGACGCCGACGCCCGGCACATCCGCGACGCTGACGTCGCCGTCCGGCTCGGTCCCGCGCCGGCAGCCCAGAGTTACCTGTCCATCGAGCGGATCCTCGACGCCGCCGCGCGCACCGGCGCGCAGGCCG
>JBGSWT010000628.1:0-2082 GCA_041751815.1 Pseudonocardiaceae bacterium | reverse complement strand
CGCGCTGTACGTCGACGAGCAGTCGGCCACCGCGCGGCGGGTCTGGCCGCCGGCCGGCGCCACCGGCGCTCTTAATCCTCGAGACGTCGACCTCGAGGTCACCCTCGCCAACCCCAACGCGCGGCGGGTGCGTGCACTGTCCCGGACCAGCGTGCGGGTGCCCGAGCAGACCGAGGTGTCCTTCGCGGCGTATTTCAACGCGTTTCCGGCCAGCTACTGGCGGCGCTGGAGTGCACTGCGCACGCTGCACCTGCGCCTGGACGTCGAAGGAGCAGGCCGGGTCGACGTCTACCGATCCAAAGCTGACGCCACCCCGATCCACACCCACGGCGAACTGATCAACGGTGA
Organism: Pseudonocardiaceae bacterium; assembly: GCA_041751815.1. GTDB lineage: Bacteria > Actinomycetota > Actinomycetes > Mycobacteriales > Pseudonocardiaceae. Next base: position 1,734 of record JBGSWT010000628.1, on the reverse strand, counting down.
TGCAGGCCGTCGGGTACTGGACATCGAGTTGGACCTGACCCCGTTCGAGGACGGTGGGTGGTACTGGTTCGACATCAGCACCGAGGACTCGGAGCTGATCGTGCATTCCGGCGGCTGGCACGCGCCGGTCGCGGCGCCGGGCCGGGCCGCGGTGACCATCGGGATGCCGACCTTCAACCGTCCCACCGACTGTGTGGCCACCCTGCGCGCGATCGGCGAAGACGACCTGGTCCGCTCGATCGTGACCGCGGTGGTGATCCCCGATCAGGGCGTCAACAAGGTCCGCGACCAGGACGGTTTCGTTGCGGCGCAAGCCGTGTTGGGGGACCGGCTGCGGATCATCGACCAGCCCAACATCGGCGGCTCCGGCGGCTACGCCCGGGTCATGTACGAGGCGCTGGAGAACACCGACTGCGAGCAGATTCTCTACATGGACGACGACATCGTCCTGGAGCCCGACTCCATCCTGCGCGCCGTGGCGTTCTCCCGCTTCGCGCGCCGCCCGATGCTGATCGGCGGGCAGATGCTGCAGGCCCAGGCCCGCTCCCGGCTGCACGCCTGGGGCGAGATCGTCGACCGGCAGCGGATGCGGTGGAACAAGGCGCCGGGCACCGAGTACGACCACGACTTCGCCCAGCACCCGCTGCGCCAGACCGCCTGGATGCACCGGCGCACCGACGTGGACTACAACGCCTGGTGGATGTGCCTGATCCCGCGCGCTATCGCTGAGGACATCGGGTTGCCGCTGCCGTTGTTCATCAAGTGGGACGACGTCGAGTACGGGCTGCGGGCTCGCGCCGCGGGCTATCCCACCGCGACCGTGCCGGGCGTGGCGATCTGGCACATGTCGTTTGCCGACAAGGACGACGCCACCGACTGGCAGGCCTACTTCCACCTGCGCAACCGGCTGGTCGGCGCGGCGCTGCACGGCACCGAAGTGCGGCCGACGGCGATGCTCGCCGACAGCCTCAAACACGCCCTGAAACACGCATTGGCGATGGAGTACTCCACTCTGGCGCTGCAGGAGATGGCGATCCGGGACTTCATGGCCGGACCGCAGGCGCTGTTCGACAAGCTGCCCACGGCGCTGGGTGAAGTCCGGGCCCGCTGCGCCGATTTCACCGATGGGCAGGTGATGGACTCCCAAGATCTGCCGCTGCCGGCCGGCGGGCAGCGTGAGGTCCAGCGCATGCTGAACCCCCCCACCAACCCGGTCACCATCGGTGCCACCCTGCTCAAACGTCTCGCACACCAGTTGCGTCCGGTCGATGCCGCGGCCCAGCACCGCCCGCAGCTGTCGCTGGCCCGCTCCGATGCCCGGTGGTTCGTGCTCTCCGGGATGGACGGGGTGACCGTGTCCACAGCGGATGGCCGCGGTGTGACCTACCGCAAGCGGGACCCTCGGGCGTTCCGCTCGATGCTCGCCCGCTCGGTGCAGCTACACCGGGAGCTGGCCCGAGAGTTTCCCCGACTGCGCAAGCGCTACCGTGACGCAGCCCCGGAGCTCACGGGTCGAGCCGCCTGGAAGCGGGTATTCAACGCATGAGTCTGGTGACCCAAGCGCTGCAACGACGATCCGCCATTGAAGAGGTTGCCGTGCTCGCTGCTGTGCAGCGCAGGATCGCGGTGCCCCGGGTGGTAACCGCGGCCCGCGGGCTGTCCCACTTCGGCGAGCACGCCGTGGGCTGGCTGGCGTTAGGCGCGCTGGGTGCGCTGGTCGACCGGCGCCGGCGC
>JBGSWT010000627.1:0-5206 GCA_041751815.1 Pseudonocardiaceae bacterium | reverse complement strand
GTGATCGACTCCTCGGTGCCCAGGATCGGTCGACCCAGTGGATGCGACCCGAGCAGCGCAGCGCAGAACTCATCGTGCGCCAAGTCCTCCGGGTCGTCGTCGCGCATCGCGATCTCCTCAAGCACCACGCTACGCTCGAGGTCCACGTCGGACGGGTCGAGCAGCGCGTCACCGAGCACGTCACACACCAGATCGACGGCCAGCTCGAGATCCGAGTCGAGCACGTGCGCGTAGTAGCAGGTGTGTTCCTTGGTGGTGAACGCGTTGAGTTCACCACCCACCGCGTCGATCTCCTCTGCGATCGCCGCCGCAGAACGCCGCGCAGTGCCCTTGAACAGCAAATGCTCCAGGTAGTGCGCCGCACCGGCCACCGCGGTGGGTTCGTCGCGGGAACCCACCGCCACCCACATGCCGACGACGGCGGAACGCGAGCCGGCCAGCTCCTCGGTCACCACTCGCAACCCGGAGGGAAGCACGCTACGCCGAAGCGTTCCGCCGTCGCGGTCCTGCCGTGAGGTCACGTGCTGGCCGGCTCCTCGATGACCGCCTCGCCGCCAGAACCACTGTCGGCAGCGTCGTCTTGTACTGGCACCAGGCTGATCTTGCCTCGGTTGTCGATGTCGGCCACCTCGACGCGCAGCTTGTCGCCGACCTTGACCACATCCTCGACCTTGCCGATGCGCTTACCGTTGCCCAGTTTGGAGATGTGCACCAAGCCGTCCTTGCCGGGCACCAGCGAGACGAAGGCACCGAAGGCGGCAGTCTTCACTACAGTGCCAAGGAACCGCTCCCCGACCTTGGGCAGCTGCGGATTGGCGATCGCGTTGATCCGGTCGATCGCGGCCTCGGCGGACGGACCGTCGTTGGCGCCGACATAGATAGTGCCATCGTCCTCGATGGAGATGTCCGCGCCGGTTTCCTCGGTGATCGAATTGATCATCTTGCCCTTGGGACCGATCACCTCGCCGATCTTGTCAATCGGGATCTTGATCGCGGTGACCCGTGGGGCGTACGGGCTCATCTCGTCGGGCCCGGGGATGGCCTGAGCCATCACCTCGAGGATGGTCAGCCGGGCGTCCCGAGCCTGAGCCAGCGCCGCCGCGAGGACCTCCGAGGGGATGCCGTCCAGCTTGGTGTCCAACTGCAGCGCGGTGACGAAGTCCTTGGTGCCGGCCACCTTGAAATCCATGTCACCGAACGCGTCCTCAGCGCCCAGGATGTCGGTGAGCGCGACATAGGCGTCTTGCGAATCCCCGGCAGCGTCTTCGATCTTGCCGGAGACCAGGCCCATCGCGATGCCGGCGACCGGTGCCTTGAGCGGCACGCCCGCGTTGTACAGCGACATCGTGGATGCACACACCGAACCCATCGACGTGGAGCCGTTGGAGCTCAGTGCCTCAGAAACCTGGCGAATCGCGTAGGGGAACTCCTCGCGGCTGGGCAGTACCGGCTTCAGTGCCCGCTCGGCCAGCGCACCATGCCCGATCTCGCGCCGTTTGGGCGATCCCACTCGACCGGTCTCGCCGGTGGAGAACGGCGGGAAGTTGTAGTGGTGCAGGTAGCGCTTGCTGGTTTCCGGGCCCAGCGAGTCGATCTGCTGTTCCATCCGCAGCATGTTCAGCGTGGTGACACCGAGGATCTGGGTCTCGCCGCGTTCGAACAGCGCCGAACCGTGCGCGCGGGGGATCACTTCGACCTCTGCTGACAGCGGCCGGATGTCGGTGAGACCGCGGCCGTCGATGCGCACCTTGTCGCGCAGGATGCGCTGGCGTACCGCGGATTTGGTCACCGCCCGGAACGCCGCGCCGATCTCCTTCTCCCGGCCCTCGAACGCTGCACCCAGCCGCTCCAGGCAGCTGGCCTTGAGCTCGTCGAGCCGGTCCTCCCGCTCCTTCTTGGCTGCGATGGTCAGAGCCTGCGCCAGCTCATCGCCCACCGCATCGCGGACTGCTGCCATGACGTCGGCCTCATAGGCGAGGAAGGTGGGGAACTCCAGCACTGGCTTGCCGACCGCCTGTGCCAGTTCCTGTTGGGCCTGGCACAGGGCGCGAATGAATGGCTTGGCGGCCTCCAGCCCGGCGGCCACAATTTCCTCGGTCGGGGCTTGAACGCCGCCGGCCACCAGCTCGATGGCGGCCTCGGTGGCCTCGGCCTCGACCATCATGATCGCGACATCGCTGTCGGGACCGTCACCGACCATCCGCCCGGCAACGACCATGTCGAACACTGACCGCTTGATCAGCTCATGGGTCGGGAAGGCCACCCAGGTGCCGTCGATGAGGGAGACCCTGGTACCGCCGACCGGACCGGAGAATGGCAGGCCGGACAGCTGGGTGGACGCTGACGCGGCGTTGATCGCAAGCACATCATAGGGATCGGCCGGATTGAGGCTGAGCACTGTGATGACAACCTGGACCTCATTGCGCAGGCCCTCCACAAACGTTGGACGCAGCGGGCGGTCGATCAACCGGCAGGTGAGAATCGCGTCGGTGGACGGGCGGCCTTCACGGCGAAAGAAGGAGCCGGGAATGCGCCCGGCTGCGTACATCCGCTCCTCGACGTCGACGGTCAAGGGAAAGAAGTCAAACTGGTCCTTGGGCTGCTTGGACACCGTGGTGGCGGACAGCAGCATCGTCTCCTCATCGAGGTACGCGACGACGGAGCCGGCGGCCTGGCGGGCCAGCCGGCCGGTTTCGAACCGCACGGTGCGGGTACCGAAAGTACCGTTGTCCAGGACTGCGGTGGTCTCATGCACGAGATCTGCGGAAGTAGTAATAGGGTCGGTCAATTCATCTCCTCCTCGCAACGCGGACCGCGGCGGCACCACCGGTGCGGGAGCAAGGACGAGGCCGGTCTTCGATCGAAGCGCTCGGGAACATCACGGTGCTCCCGAGGGCCACTACCGAGGACCGGCGGACGACGCTCCCGAGGACGGGTGGCGAGGCGGCTCGTGCGGCGATGTGTGGTTGTAATTCAGCAGCCTGCGCCAAAAGCGTGGGTCAACGGCGCAGGCCGAGGCGCTCAATCAGCGATCGGTAGCGCGCGATGTCGACCTTGGCGAGGTAGTTCAGCAAGTTGCGGCGGCGGCCGACCATCAGGAGCAGGCCGCGCCGAGAGTGGTGATCGTGCTTGTGCTGCTTGAGGTGCTCGGTGAGGTCGACAATGCGCTTGGTCAGCAGGGCCACCTGCGCTTCGGGGGAACCGGTATCTCCCCCACGCAGCCCGTACTCGGCAAGGATCTCAGTCTTCTGTGCGGTGGACAGCGCCACGGGTCGATCTTCTCCTGTCATCTACGTACCGTGCGGGCCCCGGGGATCGCACTGCGCTGTGCCTGCCGGAACCGGGCCTGATGGGACCGAGACATGGCCAGGCAAGCGAAGCCGGGGGCAGTCATCTGCCGACGGCGCCGACCGCCACGGACCGCAGCCGGACCCGTACTGAGGTTACCAGCTCCCCATCGGCGCCCGGCATCGCCCTAGATCGCCCGGCATGCCCAGATCGTGAAGAGCTAGTCGATGTCCGGGCCGACAGCCGAGTCGGCGCCAGACGCGCGCCGAAGCAATCCAGCGAGCAGCGGGAACCTCTCCTGCAGCAGGCCGGCCGCAGCAGCCAACTCGGCGGGACCGGCCAGCCTGCGCAACCCCGGAACAAGGACTTCGTCACTGTGTTCCTCGACCGGCAACGTGTCGCAGCTGACAGTAGGCCGGGAGTCGCGTACCTCCTGCAGAGCTGCGCGGATCGCGGCCTGGTCACCGGATGCGACCGCAGGGGTGAGTACTCGGCGCTCCAACATCACCATTCGAGCCAGCACCGCGGGATTGCCGATCTTTGCACGGCGACCACTCATCAGCTGGCTGAGCATCGGCGGGCTCAGCCCCAGCACCTCGGCCAGCTGCGCCTGGGAAACGGCGAAGGCGACCACGAGTCGACGCACCCGATCGCCAAGCGGCTCCCCGTACCACTCCCGCTGCAGAGCAACGTTGCGGGTGACGGTGAGCTGCTCCTCCACCGGCCTCCCCTTCCCTGCGCTGTACAGCACTAGGCCAATTTCACCATCACGGATTACCGGCATCCTGCCAGGCCGCAGCCGGTTGAGGGCGGCGATCGGCAAGTTGGTCACCTATCGAGGTCAAGCACCTCTCGGGTGTGTGCCACATCGTCTTCGATCTGGCACACGAGCTGCTCGGGGGTGTCGAAGCGCCACATGCCACGCAGCCGATCAACGAATTCCAGCGCTACCTGCTCGCCGTAGAAGTCCTCGTCCACATCCAGTACAAACGCCTCCACCCGGCGCTCCCGGCCGGAGAAGGTCGGGTTGGTACCCACCGATACCGCCGCGGCCAGTTTCCGGCCGCGGTGCACGAAGTGGCACACGTACACACCGTCGGCGGGGATTGCGGCGTGCCGCGGAGTAGACAGGTTCGCCGTCGGGTAGCCCATGCTGCGGCCGCGCTGATCCCCGCGGACGACGATGCCCTCCACCCGGTGCGGTCGTCCCAGGGCGGTGGCAGCGGCCGCCACGTCCCCGGCGTCGATGCAGGAGCGGATGTAGGTGGAGGAGAACGTCAGCCCATCCTGGGAAAGCAGGTCCACATCCCCGGCGGTGAACCCGAACCGCTGCCCCAACGCCCGTAGCAGCTCGACGTTGCCCAGCGCCTTGTGACCGAAGGTGAAGTTGTCCCCGACAACCGCCTCGGCCACGTGCAGGCGCTCAACGAGTACCTCGTGGACGAACTCATCGGCCGGCATCCTGGACAGTTCGACGGTGAAGGGCAGCACGAAGAACACCTCGACTCCGAGCTGTTCCACCAGCTCGGCCCGGCGGCGAAGGGTGGTCAGTTGCGCTGGATGGCTGCCGGGACGGATCACCTCCGAGGGGTGCGGGTCGAAGGTCATCAGCACGCACGGCACGCTCAGTTCCCGGGCGCGTCGGACGGCCTGTCCGATCAGCTGGGCATGACCGCGGTGCACCCCGTCGAACACCCCGATAGTGACCACGCTGCGGCCCCAGCCGTTCGGGATGGCCTCTAATCCACGCCAGCGCTGCACAGACGATGAGGTTAACCGGTTCAGGTGTTCGATCAGGGGCGGCCCGGGCCTATCCACCTGCGGGACGTAGCACCAGGACCGGACGGGCTTGCCCAGCGCGCTCGGCGAGCAGCGCGACGGCGTGGCCTTCGGAGTCGATCGCGGCGTGCGTTCCGGC
>JBGSWT010000626.1:0-3760 GCA_041751815.1 Pseudonocardiaceae bacterium | reverse complement strand
GGCGCGCTGACGGTGGCCCGTCGACCCACTGTGGCCAGCGCGCATGGGCCTGTGTCCGCTGCGGTGCGGCAGGAGGCCGCGGCGAACCCGTCAGAACGCGGGTGGGGATGTCGTAGATCTCAGCGGACTGGTCGCGCAGGTAATCAGGGCTTCGGTGACGCGATACGACGACAACTCTGAGCCGTCCATGATCGACGCGGTGATCGAGCATCCGGGCGACTGGCGGGGCGCTGGGGTGGGTTGTGGTCCTTACCACAGAGCCTGGTTCCGTGAGCCGAGGAAGTCCCTTCCCGACTTCCTGCGCAGGCGCGAGAGCGCCGGGGGCTGGGTGACCCCTCCTATAAGACGGCGGAGTCGATCGGTGTCCGCATGACGTACACGGTGTGCCACATCCTTCAGGGAAGTTGGACCAGGGCGCTGCCCTGGCCCTACACCGCTTCAGGAGGTGCCTCTCCCTCACGACGCACCCAAGGACTACCAGAAGCTCTGGTGGGGGCCTCGGGTCGTTCGTCCGGTAGGGCGGCTCCACCGAGGCCCCACCAGGGCTCGCGGAAGGGTTGCACCTGCGCCGCGAGGGAGGTGATTATACGATTAAACCAGCGTAACGCCCCCACTTTTTCCGACTGTTGTTTGAGAATCAAGCGCTGATCTGGAGGTAGCTGCATGATCGTTCAATGGTGCCTCAAAGGAATGAATCTTCCTGGCGATAACGCTGCTCGCGATATTATCGACGCCCGACAAGGGATCATATGCAATTGGTGGCGAGACAAAAAATCAATTTCGCCATCGTCTATACGTGACAAACTCACGCAGACGAACTTGGATCTGCATGTGAACCACTTTACCTCGATAGATCCAACGGGTCGACCATTCAACGAGGTGAGCCCGTTCATATCGCTATCGTGCGGAACGGTCGAGCGCGACGCCTTCGCTCAGACTAACTTCATCCATAGGGCTCTGCGGACAGCATTGTGGTTCGGTACAAATTTTGGGCGGAGTTCAACCGCCTACGTTTACACATGCTGGGTAGTCTTGGCACCTCGACCCTGTATCGATATTGAAACAGTGGCTGAAGAGGTTCGCGACCTTAATTCGTACCGTCGCTACTTCCCTTATCAGGCCGAGGGTGAAGTAGTCGCGAAGATCATTATACCTGATAATCAGATTCAAAAATGCGTAAAATGGAAATGGGACGAAGTGGTCGGCGAGGTCGGCAAGGACTGGACTTATCTAAATCCGAGATTTACGTCCCCAGGTCAACTTAGCAATGTTCGTGGTGTGGTGTAAGTGAGCATCGAGCACCTTCTAAGGCTTGAAATTGATCCTTCTGCTGCGCGCAATGCCGTACGCTTTTTTGAGTCATATGCTAAGCTGATCCAAGATGAGCTCCGCGACCTCCGGCCGACGCCCGATGGCAATCAGGATGAACAGACCGAACGATACCGATCGCTCCTTACTGCTGATATCGTATCCTCATACAGGGTGGCTGGACAGTGGGCGCTCCTCTTAGACGTTCGCCAAGCAGCGCGATTGTTTCAGCAATCAGGAGAACTTCTTAGGACATCTGGTCACGCGTTCGGTCTATTTCTGCTCGCTTCGACCGGCGGGCTCTTTGACACTCCACGCGATGGAAGACTCCAGCACGACATCGCCGTTCTGGCGCAAGTGAGTCAGTCAGGCGAGGGTACTCCATCGTCATTGCGAATCTCGCCCGCCATGTATCATCCCCAGCAGCAGGCCTATCTCCTCGTGGCTCTATGCGCTTTGCCGCGTTTCGCGGCTGTGTACCGTGATCGACTTCGTGAGATCTGCCTGAACTCGCCTCACCGCGAGGGCGGTACACCAGTCGGCTCGTTGGGTCTGCCGATCCGGCATTACTGGGCGGTTGCGCAGGCATTGCTCGATGGAGAGTCAGAGCGATTTGTTCGCCAGCAGCTGATGCCATTTATTAATCGCTATATGGACAATGTGATATCGGCCAGATCAAATCGGCACCTTTGGAATAACGCTGCGGCGCCTGTTGACGTTGGCGACATCGATACGATCGGTATCGTGTCGGTGGCGGCGAGGCGGTTTGGCGTTGAAGTTATTCGCTCGCAGACGAGACAGTTCGATCTGGAAATAGAACCTAGATCCGTTGAAATTATGCTTCTTGAGATTGGCATGGAGCTTTCGGGGATCAGACCTCTTGGCCGTCATGGCAACCGCGGTGATGATGCCTCTGACAGGGGCTAAACATTCATTCCGGCTGGGACGTCGGCTAGCAGACTGGGTGGTGTAGCGGTCTGTGCTGTCGGTGTGTCGGTCACGCGGTGATCGGCCGGTGTGGTTGGGTCTTCCGGTGTTCGAGATGGAGGAGATGTCGCGCGAGGAGCTGATCGTCGTGGTGCGGCGTCAGGTCGGGCAGTTGGCCGCATAGGACCATCAGATCATCGCGCAGGCTCGGCAAGTCTTGGAGTTGGTGGAGGCGAACGAGGCGTTGGCGGACATTCTGGTCATCTCTGAAGGAGCGGGCTGGGCATCCCCTTGTTCTTGTTCTTGATTTTCTTCTTGCTGGTCCTCCGCTTGCTCTTGCGCGCCGGGATGGGTGATGGGGGCAAGGATCGGCCCGCAGGGTCGACCGCGGAGCGGCCGTAGGCCTAGATCATTCACGCTGGTCCACTCGTCTTGATCACGATGGTTGTGGATCATCAAAAGGGGGCGGGTTCGGTCGTGGGCATGCGTAGGTGCCCGAGGGTGCTCGGGTGGGCGCCGGGTTCCACGGGCCGGGGCTGACCGGTGCCCTGACGGTGGCCCGCCGCCCCGCCGTGGTCAGATAGCTGCGGTAACAGTGGAGGTGGCGGGCCTCATACCCGAGTGACGATTACATTGCGACCGCCGTTTCGTGCGAGCACGCCGATGTCGTTCGGATCCGTGGTCAGGATCTCGTCGCCGTCCACAGCGGCGTCGACCACCGAACCGTCGATGACATCATGAAGCCGCGTCCTACCGAGCAGCGTGCCCACGCATCGAGCCTGCTCGGCGGTCAGTTCGATCTCGAGCACCCCGCGTAGGAGCAGGGTGAGCCGCGCCTGGCGTGCGCCGTTGCGCCAGACCTGAGCGACGACCCCGGTCGTTGTCCGGACATCGATCCCGTCTCGACGGGCACGTTCGAGGAACGCACGTACGGTGCGGTCGCCGTTCTCGTACGCGATCAGTGCGCCTGCGTCGAGGACAAGTGTCACGCTGCACCCTCGGCGCCGAGTATGACCTGTGATGTCTGCCGGGCAGCGGTGATCAGGCTGTCGATCTCCTCGGCACTGAGCGGACCGTCCTCTGCGGCGACTGCGTCGAGCGCTGCACGCAGGTTTCGTCGCCGTACCTGTGCTTGGGCAGCGTCAGCGAACCACGTTGAGACGCTCACACCCTGCTCGTTCGCCGCTGCCCGCACCGAATCGGCGAGCTCGGCGTCGAGCGAGATCGAGAATTTGTCGACGCTCATGGTGTGAGCATACTGGTTTACTACTGTGGTGGCACTCGACCACCGAAGCTTGTGGAGATCGTGAAGTCAGCTGCGGCTGGCTGCGGGACGCCCGTGCCGCGGACCCTGTTCGCTGTGGCCGCCAGCGTGCTGTTCGGGTCGGTCGTCGGGGTGCTGCTCGCCGTGGCGGGCACGGCGCTGGCCGCGGTGATGACGTTCCTTCTGGTCCGGGGTGCGTTTCGTGCCGTACCTGCTGGGCACGGTGCTGGGTGTGCTGCCCGGCACGGTGGCGGTCGTGGT
>JBGSWT010000625.1:0-1607 GCA_041751815.1 Pseudonocardiaceae bacterium | reverse complement strand
CGGGACCGGGCGGTCCAGCACGCCGGCCGTGGCGTCCGGGGTGACGTCCCGTGGCGACACCCCGGTACCGCCGACGGTCACCACCAGGTCCACGCCGCCGATCACCGCGGTGTTCAGGGCGTTGCGAATGTCCACCGATTCGCCGGCCACTGCCACCGAACCGTCAACGACGAACCCGGCCTCTTCGAGCAGCTCCGTCACCAGCGGACCAGTGGCGTCTTCGTGCTCACCGTGCGCCACTCGGTCGTCGACGATCACGACGAGAGCCCGCCCCAGGTTGCGCACGCTGTGTTCCATGACGAGCACCGTAGCCGGGCGCCATCCGAGCCGAGAACCAGGTCTGGTCACCGCACACGGTGCTGGCCGACACTCACACTCCCCCTGCCTGATCAGCGGGCTTCGACCTGCTGGCTGCCGAGAGTGGCCTGAACCTGCCGGGTGGTCCCGGCCGCGTTCTTGACGGTGATCTCGACTTGAGAACCGGGGGCATGTGAGCGGATCGCCGCGACCAGCGCATCACCGCTACCGATCACCCGGTTGTTCACCTTAGTGATCAATTCGCCGGACTGGATCCCGGCAGCAGCCGCAGCACCGCCGGGTACGACCTGCTGGATCACCGCCGCACCATCCTCCGGCCGTCCGGCAGGAACGCTCACTCCGAGGATGGCCTGGGTTGCCTGCCCGGTGCGGGCCAACTCGTCGGCGATTCGCCTGGCCTGGTCGATCGGGATCGCGAAACCCAATCCGATCGAGCCGGCCTGCCCGTTACCGACGCCGAGTGAGGCGATGGCGGTGTTGATGCCGATCACGCGGCCCTGCATGTCGGTCAGCGGTCCACCGGAGTTGCCAGGGTTGATCGCAGCGTCGGTCTGAATCGCGTCGAGCACAGTGTCCTGGCCACTGCCCTCGCCGCCAGCCCGCACCGGCCGGTCAAGAGCGCTGATGATGCCGCTGGTCACAGTGCCGGACAGACCCAATGGCGAGCCGATTGCCACCACTTCCTGGCCCACCCGGACGGCACCGGAACTCCCCAGCTGAGCCGGGATCAGACCGTCGAGACCCTGCGCCCGCACCACCGCAATGTCGAAGGAGGGCGCCCTGCCGACGATCTGGACCGACGCTGAGCGGCCGTCCTGCAAGACGGCGACAAGTTCGCCGCCGGGCACGGCCGGCTCCACGACGTGGTTGTTGGTCAGGATCAGGCCGTCGGTGCTGAGCACGATGCCGCTACCTTCGCCGTTGACTCGAGGGCCGCGGATCCGGAGCTGCACCACGCTGGGTGTCACCTTCTGCGCCACCTGCTCGACCGACCCTTCCGGCAAGTTGGCGGCTGGCAGGGCTCCCACCACGGGCTGATCCAGTGCATTGATCACACCGGAGCCGGTGCCGGACAGCTGGTAACCGACGACGCCCCCGACGCCTCCGGCAGCCAGCCCCACCATCAGCGCCAACACCACGGCACCCTTGACGAGTCCACCGCGGCGCGGACCGGGAGAACCTGGTGGCGGCATGCCGATCGGAGCGGTGGGCGGTGCCATACCGCCGGGCTGGGCGGCCCACGCGTCGGTGGGCGCGCTGTCGTAGGGCGGCGAGGCACCGTAGGGCCT
>JBGSWT010000624.1:0-2306 GCA_041751815.1 Pseudonocardiaceae bacterium | reverse complement strand
GGCTGATCCGCGACGGGCGAGACCACCAGCGCTGCACCAGCGGCGGCGCGGTGAAGATGACTGCGCCGATCAGCGATGCCGGTTGCAGGCACACGAGCCCGGCCAGGCCGACCGCGAAGAGCAGCCCCGGTTGGACCAACGCTCGGATGCCAGCGGTGTCGAGGACATCGAGCAGCAGCACGACGAGGAGTGGGGTGAGGACCACACCGGTCGCGTACGGCAGCAGGGGCCCGCGCCACAGCATGTCGTAGAGCGCGCTCAGCGAGACGACGACGACGGCGGTGGAGCCCGCCAGCACGGCGCGGCCTCCCATCCGGCGAACGAGGACGACGAGCGCGAGCGCGGCCAGACCGGGGATGATCAGGGTGTGGGCGTTGAGCACGGCGGGCACGCTCGCCCCGCTGAGCTGGTACACGACCGCGCCCAGCACGTGGTACCCGTTCGGGTAGAACAGCTGCGTACCGGCCTCGAACCAGTTCACCTGGGACATGGCGTAGAGCCCGGCGTCTCCGGTGTCGGCGATCCACCGGATGCCTCCTGCGTGGAACACGGCGTCCCAGTCCTGCGGGACGGCGGAGATGCCACCCATCGGTAGGGCGATCGCAGCGGCGCCCACGGCCGCGGCCAGCACCAGCACAGCGACGACAGCGAGGTGCGCCGTCGGCTGCCACGGGGACGTACCGGTGATCCACGCCGCGCCACGCGATGCCTCTCGGGCGGAGCGCAGGCGCAGGACCAACGCCACCACGACCACGACGAGCGTCCCGATCGCCCATGTTGTGGCCGACCATCGGATGCCGGTGAGTGCGAGCAGCGGACCGGCGACGCCCACCGCGCCGTAGGTGATGAGCGGGGCGGTGCCGACGAGGGTCCAGCCGCGTGCTCGCAGCGCGGAGCCGATCGCCAACCCGGGCAGCCACAGCACGGCGAGGTAGATCATGACGATCCAGGCACCCTCGGCGAACTGCATGAGTATCACGGGCACCACCGGATCGGGGGACGACGTTGCTGGCGCCGGGAGCATAGCGAGCGGGCAGGCTCAGCCCGGTACAGCATCGCGGCTACCCTCGGGAGTCGTGACGTACGCAGGATTCGACCTTGTCGTGGTCGGCTCGGGGTTCTTCGGGCTGACCGTCGCCGAACGCGCCGCGGCTGAGCTGGACAAACGCGTGCTGGTGCTCGATCGGCGCTCGCACGTCGGCGGCAACGCCTACTCCGAGGCCGAGCCGCAGACCGGCATCGAGGTCCACCGTTACGGAGCGCACCTGTTCCACACCTCCAACGAGCGGGTGTGGGCCTACGCCAACCGCTTCACCGCGTTCACCGGCTACCAGCACCGCGTCTTCGCCCGCGTCGGCGACCAGGTCTATGCGTTCCCGATGAACCTGGCGTTGATCAACCAGTTCTTCGGGCGCTCGCACACCCCGGCGCAGGCCCGTGCGTTGATCGCCGAGCAGGCCGGTGAGATCGACACCAAGGATGCGCAGAACCTGGAGGAGAAGGCGATCTCGCTGGTCGGGCGCCCGCTCTACGAGGCGTTCGTCCGCGGCTACACGGCCAAGCAGTGGCAGACCGACCCCACCAAGCTCGATCCGTCGATCATCGCCCGGCTCCCGGTGCGCTACACGTTCGACAACCGGTACTTCAACGACACCTACGAGGGCCTGCCGGTGGACGGCTACACGGCCTGGCTGGCGAACATGGCCGACCACCCGAACATCGAGGTGCGGCTGAACGTCGACTACTTCGACGTGCGCCACGAGATCCCGGCCGGTACGCCGACGGTCTACACCGGACCGCTCGACCGCTACTTCGACCACTGCGCGGGCGAGCTGTCCTGGCGGACGCTGGACTTCGAGCAGGAGGTGCTGACCGACTGCGGTGACTTCCAGGGCACCTCGGTGATGAACTACAACGACGAGGAGGTGCCGTTCACCCGGATCCACGAGTTCCGGCACTTCCACCCCGAGCGTGACTACCCGACCGACCGGACCGTGATCGTGCGCGAGTACTCGCGCTTCGCCGAGCGGGGTGACGAGCCGTACTACCCGGTGGGGACCCCCGAAGACCGCGCCAAGCTGGCGCGATACCGCGAGCTCGCCCGCGCGGAGACCGCCAACGCCAACGTGCTGTTCGGCGGTCGGCTGGGCACCTACAAGTACCTCGACATGCACATGGCGATCGGGGCCGCGCTCACGATGTTCGACAACCGCATCGCCCCCCACCTCACCGGCGGCCGCGCCCTGGCCGGCACCGATCCCACCGAGGACTGAACCCACCTGATGAGCCAGACCGTCGACAAGCCC
>JBGSWT010000623.1:0-2746 GCA_041751815.1 Pseudonocardiaceae bacterium | reverse complement strand
CCCGGGCCCTGCGGCTGCTACTCGACGAGCTCAACACCACCCCACCGCGCATCCCCGGCGACCGCCGCCCCATCACCTACAAGATCAAAATAGCCTAACCGACCTCAACTGCGACCTTCACCCAACTTCCGGAGGTCTGAGACTCGCCAGCTCGGATTCCCACCGGCCCACATCTTCCCGCGACACCGCATCATCGTACACAACTGGTTGACTCGTCGACGTTAGAGGCACGAAAGTATCGTTCCACGCCCCGGCCTCAATTCATGGGAGGCGCGCCGACCGGCAAGGCGGATCACTATTCCTACCGAAACACAACATGCGCTCCGACGCTATCTCGCCTCATTCAGGAGTGGTCACGGCCGACAACGCACAATCTCGCCCGCGGCAGCGGGGTGGGGCCGGGCTCGCCGACCGACGCGCACCACGCACCCGTCAGCAGCGTCCGACGGCCGAACTCGCCAAGAACGCGCTCACCTGCACCGATGACACGCCAAAGGGAGATCTAGCGCTGTAGTACTAGGCGTCCGATCGAGCTTGAACCCGGTACCCCGATCGCAGATGCTGTCACCCGCGGCCGTGCGGCGGTCGCGCGAGCCGATGCAGCGGCCGGCGATGCGGCCTATCAGGAGGCTGTCGGGCTGGTCGTGGGAGATCCTGCGCTCTGGTCGGCGCTGGCTGCCGATCACGTCGAGGGACTGCGGCACTAAGGCGCGCCACTCTGGCACTACAGCGCTGCAACGAGTACTTAGACGAGGTCGGCGCTAACCATATCTCTCTGCGGTTGCGGCGAGCGGAGATCCGTTCCTCTATCGGTGACCACTCCGGTGCCGGTGCCGATGCCGCCGCGATCCGTACCGCACTCGCAAGTCAACCCGATTCCCTGACTCCTGACGACAGCGCGAGACTGCATCGGGTGGAAGGACTGTCGGCAGCCGATGAGCGTGATCTCTACAGGGCGGCTGGTCACCTGGACGTTGCCCGGCGGATTTTCCTCGGGGTCGGCAACCAGGCCGGCGTTGCGGCTATTGAACTCGATAGGCTCCAGCTCGACATGAGGCAAGGCCAGGAGCCGACTGTATCTGACGCGGTGTGTCGACCACGAGTCTTTCTCTCCTCCGCCGGGAACGATCGAGCAACGGCCGAGCGGCTGCGCCACGATCTCTGGGAACGTGACATCGAGACGTTCATCTTTCCGCCAGGCGGAAACTTCGTGTTTGACATCAACCGTACCCTCGCGCAGTCGGACTACTTCGTCCTTCTATGGTCGCAGGCCTGCGTTGATCGCCCGTGGGTCGACGCGGAGTGGTCCGCCGCGCTGGCCTGCGGGCTCCAGGAACGACGATCCTTTCTCTTTATCGTGCGGCTGGACACGACTCCCTTGCCCCCGCTGTTGGCTCCGCGGCAGTATCTTGATGCCTTCAACAACTGGGATGGCCTCGTGAACGAGCTTGCCGCTATCTGGGGCCGGGACCGCGCGGTCGGTGAGCCCGTGCTCCCCGCGCCCATCCTGGCAGTCACAGGAAATAGCGAGGCTCAACATCCGAATATCGTTCTTTACGTACGCAATCGAGCGCTGTCCGTTGCGCATGTCATTGCTGTGCCAGTGGAGTCGACCGGCCAGGACCTTGAGAGTCTAGTGCGTGCCGCACTAGCACTACCGGGCATCGAGAAAAAATTCGGTGGCGCAGTGGGCATGCGCTTCCGCTACCGGCTCAGGAACGACGATAAAACGATTCCATTCGACAAGGCACTTGTTGAGCTATACATCATAGACGGCGCCACGATCGAACTCGAGGTGGAGGTAGAGTCGTTCGACTCCTCGGGATCATCCCCAATCGTCACGTACCGGCAAGGCGCATCGACGGATCTTCTCCGCACGTTGTCGCCGGAGCTCGAACGCCACCGCCACCGCCAGGTACGGATCGACAGTCTTGGTCAACACGAACATGACGATCCGACGAAGTCATGGCCGCAGCTCGCGCCCCGAAGGACTGGACGGGTGGCTGCGGCCGGAAGCGTTGCAGTGGTGGATCTGCGTGGCTGCGGGACCCTCGTGCTCGGGCCGGTGAGTCCGGGATGGCTCAGCGCACCGGACGAGACGAACGAACCGGTTTCGCAGGCCGCTGGTTGGGCGAGGCCGGAGATGCCAGTGGGTGAGTACCTCGCGCCAATGCTGGATGACCGCAGATGACCGAACATGCCGCGCTCGAGCCCCTGGCCCGCTTGCCGGGGGTCGAGCTGACCGCGCAGCTGACCCCGTCGGTGGCCTGACCTCCACTCGCCGATCGGCGAGTGGCCTGGTGGCTCTTCCGCTGGGTGATACCTTCGTCACCCAGCGCATCATGATCGACCTCCAGGTCTAGGCGATTCAGGCAGGAGCCGAGATGGCACGCGTCGGACTGGTGTCCGTCTCCGACAGACGCGACTTCGCCCACGCCGACATCGAGGCGCACGTCGCTGCGCTGCGCGCAGTGTGCCGCATGCTCGACATCGAGTGGGCCGGGCTGGGCGATATTCATGTGGGTGGGGTCCGGTGAGTGCTCGGTGAGTTCGCTGCTGCTCGGTGTCGACATCGGCACCGCCAGCTCCAAGGGCGTGCTGGTGCGCGATGACGGCACCATTGTCGCGACCGCCACCCGGGCCCATGAGGTCTCCATGCCCCGCCCCGGCTGGGTGGAGCACGACGCGCAGGCGGTCTGGTGGGCCGACTTCGCGGCGATCAGCCAGGAGCTGACGGCCACGGTGC
>JBGSWT010000622.1:0-17813 GCA_041751815.1 Pseudonocardiaceae bacterium | reverse complement strand
TGCATGCCGACCCACCGGAACTTCTTCGACGGCGACGCGATACCGAGCGCGTTCTTCGCTGCCGTGAACAAGCTCTGCGCCAGGCCCGAAACCAGATCCTTTAGCCACTGCCAGCCAGCTTGTAGGGCGCGCCCTATTCCTTCGACGATGCCCTGACCGAGTCGCGCCGCGCCGTCCGCAGCTGCGGACAGCCCACTGCGGACAGCGTCGGGGACCGTGACGCTCGCCCAGTTCAATACCGCTTGGCCCGCCGCCGCGAGTCCGTTGCGGACACTGTCAGGCACGGTCACCGACGCCCACTGCCAGACCGCCTCGCCGGCAGCAGTGAGTCCGTTGCGGACACTGTCAGGGACCGTCACACTCGCCCACTGCCAAACGGCCTGCCCGGCCGTATCGAGGCCACCCCGCACCGACTCGGGGACGGTCACCGACGCCCACTGCCACACGGCTTGGCCCGCGGCAGTCAGGCCACCCCTGATGCTCTCAGGAACGGTGATGCTCGCCCAGTTCCATACCGCCAGAGCCGCGGCACCCAGCCCACTACGAACACTTTCGGGCACGGTCACGCTGGCCCAGTGCCACACCGCCAGACCGGCCGCAGTAAGACCACTGCGCACCGCTTCGGGGACGGTGACGCTACCCCACTCCCACACTGCTTGAGCCGCGACTCCCAGCCCGCTGCGGACAGCGTCGGGGACCGTGACGCTCGCCCACTCCCACGCGGCGGCCGCTGCCGTGTTCAGTGCGGTCCGGAAACCGTTGGGGATCGTCGTGTTCAGGAACTCCCATGCCGGGCCAGCATCACGAACGAGTTTGTCCCATACACCCTTGAAGTCCAGGCTTAGCAACTTGTTCGCGGTATCCAGTGTGTCTTTAAGCTTCTCGCCGAAGGTGAAATCCGCACCTGTCTTACCCGCAGGACCTTCCTCACCGAACGCCGCGCCGGCGATCGCAAGCCCACCCAGCGCGCCACCCGCCAGCCCGATCGCTTTCCACGACTTCTTGGTCTTCTTGGCTTCCTTGTCCGCTGACGCTGACACCCCCCGGAAGTGCCCGATGATGTCGGTGCCCCACTTCGAGATCGCGCCAGTACTCTCCTTAGCCCACTGAGCGAACTTAATCACCTTCACCGCAGCCCAGAAACCGAGGATCGCGGGCGCCCACTCTGCGATGATCGGCGCCAGTTTCGCGAGAACAGGCAACACGACTTCTATGATAGAAATGAGTGCGTCGAACGCCGACCCGATGGTGTCGGCGAACTCCATCACCGTGTCTTCGTTCTCCGAGAACCAGGTGCCCATCTCCTCCATTTTCGTGCCGAGCAGATTGAACACCCGCGCCGCGACCGGCTCCAACGCCACAAACGCTTTGTTCTTGAACAGCTGCCATTGCTCAGCGAAGTCAGCGGTATCCTCCGACGCCGACTGAATCGCCCCGCCACTACCGGCCAGCGAGCCCACCAGGTCATCGACCGCGAGCTTCCCCGACCGGATCGCCCCGGCAAGTTCCGGTCCGGCCTTGGTGCCGAACAACTTCACCGCGATCGCGTTAGCCGCGGCCTGGTCACCGGCGTCCTTGATGGACTGCACGATCCGCTGGAACGTCGCGATCGGCTGCTCGCCGTCCTTGGCCATCGTGCCCAGGGCCTTACCCAAGGCGCCGAGCACCTTCTCGGTGTTCGCGCCGGACTGCTCAAGTTTTCCAATCAGCGCCGCGGACTGGTCGAAGCTGAACCCGAGCTGGCGTAACGGTTCGCCGAACTTCTGCATGTTCGACGCGAGGTCGTCGAAGCTGATACCGGTCTTCTGGCTGACGACGAACAGCTTGTCCATGCTGTCCGACATGTCCCCGGCCTCGATGCCCCAGTTGCCAAACAACCGGGACACGGTCTCGACATTGCCGGCCAGGTCAGTGCCGGTCAGCCGGGACAAATCAAGAACCTGCGCGGCCATACCCTCGAGCTTCGGGCCGGTCAACCCCAGCCGTTGATTAAGCCCAGCGACCGCGACACCCACATCGTCGAAGCTCGACGGCACCTGTGTGCCGACGCTTTTCGCGGACGAGACAAGCCCATCCAACGCGGTACCGGTCGCGCCGGTCTGGGTGCGGATCGTGTCACTGACGTTGTCGAACGTCGCCCCGATCTCGTACAGGCCCTTACCTGCCGCGACAACCCCCCCGGCCACGGCCGTGCCGAGGCCCGCCGCGACCTTCCCGAAGGTGGACATTTTCGATGAGACACCATCAACGCTGCTACCCAAACCGGCGGCGTCACCGAGGAACCTGACAACTAGATCCCTACCGGCCACGGCGCTTGCCCCCCGATTGCTGGCGTCGCGCCTCGCGGTTGTCCCGCTTCATGTCCTCAACCAGGTCGTTGAACTCCCACAGCTTCAAGCTGCGGACCTCGGCGAGGGTCAGGCCGTAGTAGTGGACAACGGCAACGGCGGTTCGGAACCGTTGCCGTTGGTAGGGGGGACCACATCCGGCTTCGAATCCCCACCGAACTTGATCCGCAGCGACCCGGCCTGCGAGAACTGAAACATCGGATCAGTACGCTGCTTGATCACCGTCGCGATCGCCCGCAACGCCGGCCCCCGCCGTGTCATCTTCGCCATGTTGTCGATCGGCATCCCCAGCATCTCCTCGACCTTGTCGACCTCGTCGAGGGTCAACCAGTCGGGGTTCGGGTCGATCACATCAGGGTCAGCGATACCCGCGGACTTCCGGATTGCAGCCACTACCGATGGATCCTGAACAACCGCGCTCGCCGCCCGAGCAGCATCCTCATAGTTCACATAACCAGCGGCGGCCAACACGCCATCGGCATCATTAGCGGCAGCTGCCGCAAGGATCGCATCCTTCGCCGGTTCGGTGAGGCCGCGGACCTCGGTATCGGTCACTTGAATCCAATCTCTCGGGAGGCGTCGTCCACCGCCTTGCTGGCTGCGGCGTCAAACGACACACCAGCGGCCTCGACAGCGGGGATCACATGGGGGCGGGCGGGTTGGAACACCTGCACATCACGCCCGAACACCGGGTGGGAACCACCGAACTCATGGATCCCGGCGTGCGGTGCCGTGGAACGCAACTCGGCACCTTTTGGTGTGTTCACGACCTTGATCCCCTGGGCGAGTTTGCCGGTCAGCCGCGGCGCCCGGCGTCGGGCGTCGGTCGCGGCCTTCTCGGCGGCACTCTTGCTGTGCCGCGACCACGCCTGCTCGACGGCGGGCTTTAGCCGTGTGAGGTCGGACAGCAGGTTCGCTAAACCTTCCACACGGACATCGACGCCGCCCTTGCCGGGGGAGCCGCCGGCAGCGCTACCGCGCGCACGGGGAGGCATGTATACCACCACCGTTCATCACGAAGAGGCGGTAGGTGAATTCAGACGTGAACCCACGTCTGACGGTGCACAATCTTGTGGACAGTCGGCCGACCGATGCAGTATCGGTCGGCGAGCACCGACTGCCTCGCACCACGCTGGTACGCCTCGCGGATCTCTCGGACGATCTGCGGGGTCATCTTCTTCGCGAAGGCGCCAGCCAACTTCGCATCGAGCATGTTCGCCGAGTTGTCACCGAGCGCTAGGTTGCTCGGCCGGTTGTTGCGTCCGTTGTCGTCTAAGTGGCGTACCAGCACCCCCTTGGGTGCCTCGCCATGGAACCACGCGTACACCACGCGATGGGCTAGATAGATGTCACCAACGCCGAGGTACACACTCAGGTACTGGTCGCTGCGTTGCGATTCAGCTCGGCGCTCACCGGTCATCGGGAACCCGCCGTTGGCATGAGACGTCCAGACAGCCCCATCGGTGTCCACCCGGACCCACCGTGGGATGTCCGAACGTCGCAGCAAGCGGGCCGAGGTGGGTCCGCCGCGGGTCATGAGAATGGCGTAACGTCGTTCACTATGGTCGGCTCCATGCCAGTCGGCCGGTGGCCCTCGGGATGGATTCGTCGCCTACCTGGGGGCCTCTTACCGTTCGGCGTTACCCTAGCAACCTGCGGTGATTACTCACGGTAACGTGTCGGTCGTGCGGTACAAGATCGAGAGTGCGGTGGCGGGCGTGTTGCCGGTAATCTTATAGGCCATCGTCTGCTCAAGCATCTCCGGTCCGCCGACCTGCGGGGTTTCCCCATCTGCGCGGATGTTCGCCGTGATCTGCAAGTCATGGAAGTAGGTGCCGGTGATCGTGGAACCCCGGAACAGACCCACGAACGTGGCTTCCGTGCCATTCTTGAACAGGTTGTAATTCGTCAAGTCCGTGAACTGGACGGTCATCTCCCCGGTGTACTCACGCATCCCGGCCTCGACGGGCTGCTTGCGTAACGCACTACCGAAGTAGAACCGGTCATCGGCGAGTTGATTGTTGCCCGAGATGCTGAACGACTTGACCTCCTGCGCGGTGGCGTTGATCGTGCAGGACCCATTGAGGAACGTGTACAGCGGCGCCGACGCCGGGTACGAAGCAACAGCCAAGGCTGTTGCGGTGTCCTCGTCCTCCCCGAGCACCGTCACAGTCAGGGTCGGGATCTCGCCGGTGTCAGCGCTGATCTCCCATTCACTGACCCGGCAGCCGTGGTAGGTAAAGGCCCTCACCGTGCCCGTGGAATCCGGCCGACCGAGCTGCGCGGTAAAGCTCACTGGCAGGTCACCGGGGGTGAACGTGTGGTCGAACACAGTCGGGTCGGTGCCCACGTTCGGCTGGGTGGTGGCGACGCCACCGAGCATGTGTTTGAACCACAAACCGAAGCTCTTCTGCGCAAGTTCCATCGTGATCTCACCGTTGACGTTTTTCTGCGCTGAGATCCACCGGTCGGAGCGCTGCACCCGAACACCACCGCGAAGACCCGAGCTTTCGATTCGCTCGATCTCCATTTGCATGGATTCTTCGGTAAATTCATAAAAGCGCGTGACGACTACGGGGGTGCCGTATGTGACCTCATCTACGATTCCGAGTTGCGCCGAGAGGCCGCTAGGAATAGGCACTTCCACCTCCAGTTACTGAATATTGGCTCCATGCCTATTCGATGTGGTTAGTTGCTGCTCGACTTGGCTTCGGCTTCTTCCGCCGCGGCTTTGCGTTCGGCTTCGAGTTTGCGGGGACCCCGCCATACGTCTTGCTCGATGAGCCGCTCACCGAGTTCGTCATCGACTTCGACACCTTTGCCGTTCTCGATGAACACTCCCGGCAGTTCAGCGATCTCAACGGCGTCCAGCGGTCCTGTGTAGGTCACTCTCACGACACCTGCCATCCTTTCCATGAAGTTTCAGCCACAACTTCTCGATCCCAGTTTGTGTCCATCCGGTACCATCGAACGATGAGTGCGTGGACCCACATCGCCGGAACGATGTGCACCGTCGCCAGACCGGAAACAGTCCAGGGGGTTCTTCGTGAGAACCAACCACACGGCTCTGAATGTTCGAGCACCTGTCGTCATTACGATCTGCTTGGAAGATACGACGACCAAGGCCGCGAGGACCCCGGTGGTTATTACTGTTGGGCGCTGACTGGAGATCTCCGCGATGTCGACGACCTGTCTGATGCTGTGCGGTGGTTAACGCACATCGTCGAAAAGCTCGGCCAAGAACTCACCAGGCTAGAAGTGGAAGTGGACGTAGAATCCGACTCCATCTACCGGTTTCGTGCGGAGGCTGGTCAGCTGACCCTAGTCCCGCGCAACTACGAACATGTCCCTAACCAGTAGGCGAGCGTTGCTAGGGAAACAATCGTGCCCGCACGTTCACCCGGATCTCGAATCTGGAACCGCGGCTCGAGCTGCCCCCCTCGAACGGTCCCGTACTGTGCGTCCATCCGCTGACTTGTGCCCACTGAATCTCAGGGGTGATCTGCGGGTTCTCGGCGAGGCACTGCTGCACTTCACGCAACAAAGCGACCGCGCGCAGGTCCGCGGCCTCCTGGCCCTCGCTCTGCGTCATGAGTACCTGCACGATTACCGTCAGGGTGTAGTCCTCGTCGACCTTCTTAGTACCTGCGCGCATCACCGGGATGCGATTGGTGGACTCGGCGTTGCCCAACCACACATCCTCGCCGGTGATGCTGGCGACGGGGTACTCGTAAGTGACCTGCACCCCGGTCAGGGTCTGGCGGGATACCAGTGCCACCCGCAGTGCCTGCTTGAACGCGATGAGACTCGACCCGGTGCTCACGCCACCACCGGCGCCGAGTTCTGCAACTCCCGGAAGTACATGTCGCGAACCACGCCAGGGATCGCGAACCGGGGGAACAGGTTCTGTGGCACGTCGAACTCGCCCACCACGCCAGTGGAATCCTGCTGTGACCGCCACGCGTTCATCAAAATCAGTTCCGCTGCCTTACGGGCGCGTTCGTCAACACTCAGGGTGTCAGCGAACCGGCCAGCGACGGCAACGACCTCGATGTTGCGTCGCCCCACGGGGAACGTCGTGTCCGAGCCGCCGCTGCGCCTAGCGATCACGCCGCTGAGCAGGTTCGGGTCGTGCTCGTAGGACTCGCAGAGGTAACCGTTCGTGGGTTTGAGAACGTTCGTTTCGGCCGCGAGCACCGTCGCGGTGGTACCGCTGTACTCAGTGATCGACGTGATGCTGGTGAGGGGGTAGCACCGCAGGAAAATCTCACCGCACCCACCGTCGTGGCGCTCGGTGACCGTGCGGCGCACCACCGGTCCGATGAGCTGATCCAGCATCAGTGACACCGCGGTGATCCACGCAGCCAACTCGGAGTCGTGCTTAGAGGTGGCGGTGAGGTTCAATGCCTCCTTGGCGTCCTCCACGGTGGTCACATCCAGGGTGGCCATCAGCGACCCCTGACGTGCCCCTCTGGGGTCTCCACCCGCCCACCATGGCGACGCCGGTTAGCCTCCGGGGTCTCCAGCGGCTGCCCACGCACCAGCTCACCCCGCACCCCGTCCGCCCACACCGCCGCCTCATCGACGGTCATGGCGACCTCATCGCCGGCCTCCCAGGAACGCTGGGGGCCGGCGCCGGAGGTCAGCATCCGCACGAGCGGCATCAGTTGCGCACCACCGGGGCGTCATTCGGGTCACCGAGGATCACCGTCGCCCCGTAGATACCGCCCGTGGTGGCTCCAGCCACAGTCACGATCGCGCGTACGTACCGCTTAGACCCCTGATATCCGAGCTCGAACACCTTGTTGTCATCCGCAGCCACAATCGCAGGCTCGGTGCCCTGCAACAGCGCATTGTCCACCGCAGCGAAACCGGAGCCGCTGGCATCGGAGTCCTGCACCTCGATGGTGTGCGTACCGTCGGTCATGGTGCCGGTGTGTACCACCACCATCACACCCTGAAAGTCAGAGGAGTCCTCACCGCGGTCCACAGCTGTGCCGTTAGCGCTGGCGGTACGGGCCACGACCGCCAGCGTCTCCTTGACCAGCGTGTTGTTGTACAGGTCGCTCACGGCTTGTTCTCCTTGACGTTCTTGGCGCCCAGGATCTCGCCGGGCTTGTTGTACGCCGCGTCCTTGACCCGCTCAGGCGCGTCGTCGGCGACGAGCACGGCGTAGTTTTCCGACTGGTCGGCGTTACCGTCCTTATCCCGGGACACCATCGCCACCCGGTCAGCGTCGGGGACCAGCGGGGAAGCATCCACGACCTGCTGTGCTGCGGTCTCTGACGCCACGGTCGTGTCAAGCCGAGTCGGATCGTCGGACTTCACGTCCTGCTTCGCCGCGGCAGTCTCCGGTGTCTCCGGCTTGCCCGGGTTATCCCTGGTACTCATGGCCACAACAGGCCCTCCCTTGTTCATTACGCGGGAGGAGACTCCCGCTGGTCAATCGATTGATGGTTCTCGATGTACAGGGCTGCGCGGCGCATCAACTCAGGCGAATCCCGGAAGTAGCCGACAGCCTTGTTACACGCCGAGCACAGCAGTTGCCGGACCACGCCGGTTTCGTGATCATGATCCACCGACAGCTCGATGGTCGCCCCGCTGCGCGTCGCCTTCTCCGGCTTCTCGCAGATCGCACACAGGCCATCCTGCGCGGCGAGCATCCCTAGGTACTCCTCGCGAGTGATGCCGAAGCTGTACCTGAGACAGCGGACCCGGTTTTGCTCGCGATCTTTACGGTACTGCTCCGCCTTGCGTCGCTTACGTTCCTCGGTGGTGAGAAGGTTGTTGTAGTGGATAGTCAGGACGGCCGCGCAGGGTAGACATAGCGCGCCCCGGCCGTTCCGGCTGCCACGATCCCGCTGGAACTCAGCGGGCCTTTTCACCAGCTTGCACTTACGACACACCTTGGAGCCCCGCGCGGTGGCGGCAGCCTCGATCTCCTCGTCGCTGCGCGCCTTGAGCTTCTCTCTAGCGTCAGCTTTCGCCCGACCAACACAGGTTCGGCACGCCGCGATCAGTCCGTCCTGAGACGTCTTGCTAGCGTGAAACTCCGAAGTCTGTTTCGTCTCGAAACAACGCGAGCATGTTTTCACGGAACGAGTTTACAGCAAACGCCAAGCGTGGTGACAATCAGGCGGCTGGGTGCGAGTACACACGAACGGCGGCAGGATCATCTGGTTTAGCGTCCATTCTGGCAAAAGCGAAATAGCCATTCTGGAGAAAGTCGGCGTAACGTTCCCCCATTCGGACTAACTGAATCCCGGATACCTGCCGGACGATGAATCCTGCCCGGATGTCACCGAAGAGCAGCGTCTTGTTGTTCGCACCGGGAACGGCCATGCCCTGGTCGATGGTGTAGGGCCACCCGTTGATCGTGG
The DNA here is from genome assembly GCA_041751815.1 of Pseudonocardiaceae bacterium. GTDB lineage: Bacteria > Actinomycetota > Actinomycetes > Mycobacteriales > Pseudonocardiaceae. The sequence goes on along the minus strand of JBGSWT010000622.1, from coordinate 9,085 downwards.
CGGGGAACCCGGGCGCGGGGATGGGCTGGAAGATGGGCCGCCCGTCGGCGTCTTTGAGCTTGCGTAGCACCTTCAACGTCTGGTCGTGCATCACGTACCGCGAGTTGGCGTTGCGGTAGGCGGGGTCGACGGAGTGCTCCAGGTCCACGAGGTCGTCGTAGATGATCGTGGTGGTCTGCCCGGCTGCCCCGACCTTGCCGGTAGTGCCGTTGGTGACGAGGCCCTCCGGTTGTGAGGCACCGGTGCCGGCGACGAGGTGCGAGGCCCAGGCGCGACCGAGTCGCTCGCCCAGCTTGCGGGCGAGGAACCGTTCCAGGTTGAACGCCGAGTCGTTGAGCAGCGCCCAGGACACCCGCACGAGCTTGGACGTGTAGACGTGGGCGCCCAGCGTGCGCTGCCCCAACGTCATGTCCTGCTCGGTGATCTGGGTGTTCTCACTCAGGATGGCGCCAGTGTTGCCGGTGTCGTCGTTGGTGGGCCACGGCAGCGGCGCCCCGGTGTCAGTGGTGATCACCTCCGCGAGGTTCAGCAGCCCCCCGTAGGCCTTCATTGTCTCGCTCAGAACAGCTCGAAACCCCTCCGGGACGAGATACCCCCCGGCAGTGTCGGTGCCGGTGCCCTGGGCGCGGACCTCGGAGAACCCGCCTTGGAGTACGGCTCGCTGTTCGGTGTTCAGTTCGCCCATGCCGTGTCGGACGTACGCCCACCACGCATCGTGGTACTTCTCAGCGCGCTGCTCCTCAGCTCCCGCGGCGCCCCGATCCTCAGTGTCGGTGGTCTCGATCACCTTGGAGTAGTCGACGGCCTCAAGCTTCGCGGCGCGTTGTAGCCGCTCGACGTCGCCGGACACTTCAGTCAGGCGCGTCTCGGCGGCGTCCCAGTTGGTCCGCTCCTCGGCGGTCCAGTCCCGGCCTTCGCCTTCCTCAGCGGCGCGCTGGATGTCCTGCATCCGCTGCCACAGCTTGTTTTGTTCCTCGATCAGGTCATTGAGCCTGCTCATGTGTTCCGCGTCCTCTCAGGGCACGCCAATAGCCCCGCGGTCCGACGCGGGGTGTCAAGGAAAGGGATGGTCAGGCAGCTGGCAGGTGAAAACGTGCGGCCAGTGCCCTCATTCGGTGCTCGATCGACGGGGCATGTGACCGAGTGGACGCGGCCGGCTCGGTGTCATTCCCCTGATCGGTGCTGTGCCCGCCCGACTCGGTGTCGGGCGTGGCGGCAGCGGTGGTGCCGTCGTCGGCGCGAGTGGTCTCATCCGGCTCGCGCGGTGGGATCGGCGTCAACTCATACCCGAGCCGGCGAGCGGCCCGGGACAGTTCGTCGTGTTCGGTGACCTCACCCAGCAGTTCGATCAGCTCCGGGCGGTAGCGGGCACGGCGCTCGATCGCCGCGGTGTCGGCACGCTGGCGCAGCGCCGGGATCAGCGAGTGCCGCAACCCGGCGTCGGTTTCCTCATACGCCGGGAATGTCACGGCCGACACCTCGACGAGCTTCACCTCACGGATCCGGCGGATCTCCACGGTCGCCGAGTTGCCGTCGGAGGTCTCAACGTCCTCTTCCAGCCAATCGGCCTTGATCACATAGAAGCCGAAGCTCATGCCGGTGATGTTCTTGATGTCCAAGTTTGTGATCAGGTCGTTGACGTAGGACAAGTCAGTGTTCAACGCGGAATCCACCGCCAGACCGACCTTGTCCTGAGCAAGGCTGAGCGTGTCCGCTGAGACGCGGCTCACCACGTAGTAGGAGTCGTGGTCGATCAGCATCCGCGCGTCACCCTCAGACAGCGTCTTGGTGAACGCGCCCGGGGCGATCTCCTCGTAAAACCCCCACGTCAGTGGGTTGCCGATGGCCGTGCGCGTGTCGAACACCGCGGCGTGACCCACGAACCGTTTGCTGCCATCCTCCGCTTCGCGGACCTCCGGGCGTGCTTGAGCCAGCGTGAGTCCCCGACGCTCCTCAACCAATGCGACCGTGCGGTCAAGGACAGTTGACATCAGGTGGCCCCTCCAGTGACTAGCTCCGGTTCGCGTAAACATGAACCGCAGCGCGGTTGCGGCCAATCCAGCAGTCTGCTGCGCACATCGATCACGATGGCTCGGATCTGTTTCTCGATGCCGTTCTGGTCACAGTCGTTGTTGCGGCAGACGACAGTGATCTCCGGTCCAAGCATGGTCATCGACGTTCCCGACTGTTGTTAGTGCGGCCCTAATCCGTTCAATACTGGTCTTGAATCCCGCGCTGCTTCGTCTTCGTCATCCGGCTCCGGATCGTCACCGGTAGGCTCACTGCCCAAAGGAGCGAAGTTCAACGGCTGCAAGGAGAGGTCCCTGCGCTGGATGTTCAGTGGTATCATGGCTTACATGTCCATCTACATCTGCAACGGTTGCGCAGCTCGATTTGAACGCCCCGGTGATCGACCGTACCAATACTGCTCACGAGGCTGTTATCACACCTCACGAACCGGACAACCCCGACTACCGCGACCGATTATAAAGAACAGCTGCCGACAGTGCGGTATCTCCTTTGAATCGCGATCCAGCGCCGGGGCTAGAATAAAGTTCTGCTCGCGGCGGTGCCAGAACGTTGCCGTGAGTAACAGGAACAACGTGAGCCGGCTCACTATTCCTCAAGCAGCCTATATAGCTGGCCTAGTTGACGGCGAGGGCTCCATTGTTGTATCCGACCGCCGACACAAGCGGCCCACGTCAACTCATCCCAGTGTATTCCTATCAGTCGCCGGAACGTACCAACCCATGCACGATTGGTTACGTCAAACCACTGGCGTTGGCAGTGTGACCAGACATGCGCGCAGTCCGTATGGGACAAAACCGTGTTTTTCATGGCGAGTATGTTCTAGCACTGCTGTGCGTATAATGAAACAGATTGAACCATATATGGTTGAGAAGCGAGTGCGAACGCTACGTGCTATTGCATGTTTCGAGGATGGTTACGCAGCACTGGATGAGGTCTGATCTGTAGGAATCGTGCCGAGGGGTACGAAATTGAGTGGCTGCAGGAATCCGTCACCGTTTGGCACAGGTGTACGGTCCTCAAGCTCACGGATATCGTTCGCCGAGAACGCACCCAGCTCCCGCATCGCGCGGTAGAACTCCGCCCTGGCTTGCGAGTCACCACGCAACAGACCTTGTACACTGTATTTCGCGTAATGCTTACGGATCAGCAGTTCCTTAGTGGCTCTCTGCTCGGTCGGAGCGAGCCACTGGGGGTGCAGATCAAAGGTTATCCAACCCTGCGCTTGTTGCTCTAATCCTGATCCCCAAGATGTCGATTTTTCGGTTTCAAAAAGGAGGTACGGGGGCACTCCAAAGTATCTTCCGAGGTCCGTAACCTGAAACCGGCGGCTTTCTAAAAATTGGGCATCGTCGTTAGGCATGGTGAGGCTCTGAAACTTAGCCCCGGAATCCAGAACCGCCGTCCGGCGGGATCTCTCCAGTCCCGAACTGAGCTTTTCCCATCGCGCCAGCAGGCGTTTCGCGTCAGGTTCCTGCAATTTCTGTTCGGTCTGCAAAATCCCGCTCAACAGGTTGCCGGACCCGAACAGTTTCGCCCCGTGCCGCTCCGCGGCCAATGCCATCCCGATACCTTGGGCGGCCAGCCGGATCGGTGAGACCCCGGTGATCCCGTCGTAGCCGAGGCCGGGGATGTGCAGGATCTCCCACGGTGTCATCGGGGTGGTGGCACCGGAGTCGTCGGTGATCTCGAAGACTTTCCCCGACGGGTTCGCCTCAGTTGGTCTGGTCTTGCCGACGCGGACTTGGCTGGGGTGCAGCGGGTAGAGCCACCGCACCTGGCTCTTGTTGTCCCGGATCTTCTGGCTGTAGTGGTTACCCCACAGACACCGGTGCACGTACGTGAGGCGCCAGTACTCATAGGGTGTCATGTCGGGGTGCGGGTCGTCGAGGATCGTGGCCTCAGTGCGACGGTGGGTGCCTTTGATGTAGGGGTGCAGCGGCAACGCCCCACCGACGCTGCTGATCAGGGCGGTGCACCGGTAGGCCGCGGACATGCCCATCGAAGACTTCTCGGTGACCGGGATCCCCGAATCCCCCGGGGGACCGGTTAGCCACTCCAGCATGTTGGACGCCGTCAGCGGCACGGCTGGGCTCTCGGGGCTAGCGCGCTGCTCGAACAGGCCGAACAGAGACACGGGCACCTCCCGCCGTCCCGTTTTACAACCGAATCGATACCGCGCGGTAGGTCAAGGAATGTACGGGCGTGCCCAGCTTCAGCCGGGCGCGGAGCTCTCGGGTCGCCTCGGTCGTTGCACTGTGGATGCGCGTTCGCAGGCAATGAGCCCGAGCAGGCCAGCGGTAAGCATCGTCCATGCCACACCCACCAGCAACATCAGCCCGACCAGGGCGAGCAGCACGAAACCGACCTCAGCGAGTTCGAAGCGGTGGTGCGCAAACCACACTCGACTTCGTCGGGATACCTCGGCGATAACACGGCGCTGGCTGGAGCGGCGCGCCTCACGGCGAGCTCGATCTCTCCCGGGCTGGAGCCACGTCTCCGTTGACGCAACGTCGGGGTCGGTCATGGAGAACACGTGCCTGTGTAGATCACGACGTGATCCCGGATATTGAATGGTCCAGCCCAGGAAGGAGGCGTTGGACGGACGTCAACCACGTCCTGTCACCCAGCTTCCTCGCTGACGTCATCGTCATCATCGTCTCCCAGCCACAAGCTCGGACCCGAGCTCCACTCAGCGCCGTAGGCCACGGCACCATGAACGGCCATCGTCGACGCCACCAGCGGCGCGATGTCAGACCGGGAGTCCTTGCGGTCCCAGCGCCACACATCGCCACGGTCGGACTTCTTCGCCCCCGCCAGTGCATCATTGATCCGAACGTCGTCGAGGTGACGCAGATCGTCGCCCATCGCCGCGTCATAAAACGACCCGCACGCCGACGACATCTCCGGGCCGCCCACCGTGACCAGCTTCACCCCGACCTCAGCCAGCGCCGGTTCCAGCTCCGTAGACAACGACGCGGCCGGCCCATTGCCGTCCAACAGCACCACACACGGTCGCCACGTCACCGCCCGCTCCCGCAAGTAAGGGACCACCCAGCCTGCACCGGGGCGCTGCTCCATCACCTCGCAGTGACGCCGACCGTCCGCACGACGCCCACCCGCGGTCACCACCACCGACGACCGATCCCACGGCATGTCCAACGCGAACGCCACCGGCCCGACAATCTCCGACCGCACATCAGCCAGTGCCGCCCATACTGTCGTGGGAATCACGTCCACGAACAAATCCGGCACCCGCTGGCACAGGCACTCCGTGCGGAACACCGGCTCCGGGTCAGTCTCCAGGGCCGACCGCAGCGCCTCCTCCGTCACCGTGTAACCCAGCGACGGATTCGCCATCGCCCAGAACCGTGGATCGTCAATCGGGCAGTCATCCGGCGCAGACCACTCGAACAACCCCAAGCTAGAGCCCGGATCACCGATCGCCGCCCTGGCCTTCTCCTGCAAATCGTTGAGCACCACCGACCGGGCGTCACCCGCATTCGAAAACGCCCAGATCTGCGCCTTACGCCGCGCCATCGTCGTCTTCGTGACCGCCGACCACGAATCCCACGTCTGATGCTCCCGCAGCTCATCCAGGTTCACGTCATCCCCGGACAAACCCCGCCCACCCTTACGGGACGCCGCCGCGATCTTCCACCGGGAACCGTTGCTCAACCGTAGAGCCTTCTTGCCATTCGTCCGGTCAACGTGAGTGACCTCCGCCGCCAGATCCGGGATGCCCTCGACGATCTCGACAGCTTTCTCCCAGGATTCCTCGGAAATATCGAGGTTCTGCGCGGTTCCCACCACCAAAGGAACCCGCAATACGAACATTTTCCACAGATTTTTGACTTCTACAATTGTGGTTTTCCCGTTTTGTCTCGCGACCAGCACAAGAACCGTGCGGAAACGAAAACGGGCGTCTGGCAAGCGCTCCAGTGCGTGAATAAGGAGCCATCGCTGCCAGGGAAGCGGCTCAATCCTCAGCACTTGCTCAGAAAACTCCACCGCCGAGAACCCCAACGACGTTTCCGGGCGCAACGCGCAACCACAGCCACAGGGGCCGCCGCGACCCGTCGCTAGCGGTGGTGTCCAAAGCCTAGGAGTCGTGCTCCCCAGCAGCCGCACGGAGCTCAGCAAGACGCCCCCCGATCGGCTTATCCGGCTTCATCGCAGCCCTCGCCGCTGGAGTACCCCCCAAATCCCGCAACACACCCTGCAACTGCGGACCCAACCACCCCACCGTCTTCGTCACCTCACACATCGCCTCAAGCTTGCGCAGCCGGCGCAACACCGACTCGTCACCCGCAGCATCGCGGAGCAGATCATCCAGTTCGCCAGCGCGCTCCACCGCGGCCTCAATCTCCTGCGCCTGCCGCTGCGCCAGCGCCTTCAACGCACCGTCCGACGGTTGCAGCCAATCCATCGCCTCAACCGCCCTGGAGACCGACTCCCGAAGATCCGGAACCGCGACCGGCGCAGCCTGCCGGACCGCAGCGAGCTTCCTAGCCAACGATGCCTCCCCAAGCCTGACGTAGTTACGTACCGCGACCACCATTAACGGGCCGATCACGTGATCTTCGGTGATCCACAGCAAACCCATTACACGCCGCTGTCAGGCCACTACGGCCAATTACCAACGATCAGTGCCGATTAGTCGCCCACGGTGACCATGGCGAGGGGAGGGGGCAGAGCGGGGGGAGAGGAGGGCGACTAGGGTCTCCCCGTCATTGAAGATCATCAACTTTCGACCCCCCCTCCCCTGTTCGGCCTCGGCCGTTGATCCGCAAGTAGCGCCCGCGCGAGGGCTGCGGCGTGATGGGCGTCGGCTAGTGCGTTGTGCTTGCCTGGTGCCTGCTTGGGTAGTGGCGGGTTGCCGAGCCTGTCCCATTCTTGCTTGAGGTCTCGAGTGTAAGTAGGTATACCCCAGGGGCGGTCGATCATGCGGCCCCAGAGCTGACACAGCGCCACGTGGTCGTAGGCGGCTGACCATGCCCACAGTTCGGGACTGTGATCAGTGGTGAGCAGGAAGTGTTGGACGTCTCGCGCGATGCGGGTTCGTGGTTTGACGGTTGGGTGTTCGGTGTCGAGTGTGTTGTGCGGTGTGAGCGGTAGGTGTGGCCACACGTTGGTGGTGAGCCAGGGGTTGGCATGCAGTTCGCGTGGATCGAACTGGCTGGACACTGCGTAGTATTCACGCCTGTCTGCGGCAACGATGCCGATGCTTATCAGTTGAATGGTCCGGCCTGTGTCGATGAATTCGGTGTCGTAGTGGTAGCGCATCTACCATCGCCGGGATGTGCGCGCTACCGATAGAGTCTTGCGTCTGTCATTGCCATCTTGGATGTTGCATCGCAGGTGTGCTGGGGCGTGGTTCCTTGGATCGTTATTGTTTTTGTTGCCGTCGATGTGTTGGACACTGAATGACCAGCGGTTTGGCCATGGGAGGTTGACGTCGATTGGTCGGCGACACAGCACGCATATTGCGCCTGGGGTTCTGAGTCGCGCGCAGGTGGCACGCCATCGCCCACCTGTTCTGCCAAGACTCCGCGCCATGTCCGTTCGCCTTCGATCTTACCGGCGCCGCGCTCGTCGTGACCGCCACCAGCGCGCTAGCCGTGACTCACGGCGCCACTCGCAGAGGCCAGGTGAGTTGTCGTAACGCGACCCGCGTGACACGAAGGTCCGACCGCAGTCACAAGCCCAGACCGTGCCCGCCGGGAATCGCCACGGATCCGGAGGGACACCGTAGTGGCTGCCTAATTTAGCGAACTCCGAGGAATCCTCGATAGGTCGCCATTCCCAGCCGGGATTGCAGCGATGTGGTGGTTGAGTCTTCGAGACGACTTCACCCATGGCCGCAGCCGCGTGGGGCCGTGGTGAACTGATGCGGTGTCTTGCCTGCCATGGCGGCTACCAACGGAGCCGGTGAAGTGTGTGCCAGTTCCCCGTTTTCGGGTTGTGGTCGCGACGCCCCCGACATGTGACTCCGTGCAATCCGGCCTTGCAAAGAAGGCGGCCTCGTAAGCAGACGAGGGGTTCGGTGACCCGGTAGTACAGCGCTGCTAAGCTGGCCATGGCCACCTCGCTACGTTCTCGTTTCGCTACGCCCACCATACCCACGTGAAGCTCTCAGAGAAAGTGTCCGACGGATCGGCCGGGCACATGGAGTGGAGGCTTCGGCATCGTCGGGCGTGAGGGTGCAGGCCACGGTGCGGATCGGTACCGGCTCGGTGCTCCACGCCCTCATCTTGAGCATCAGCTCAGCCGTTCTCGACTGCTCGGCTTCATCGGGTCCGGTGACCGTGAGCTCGAAGAGGTTGCCGAGTCTTTCAGTGGAGAGGCTCGGGTTCACTGCCGTTGACATGTCGTGAGCTTAGAGGACTGGGATGGTCGGGTGCAGGCCCGTTCATGGGGGGCAGGCAGCCGTCGAAAGGCGCTCCGTTCAATGACACGCGACAACAACACGTTCATCGAGCCGCTCCCTCACGAGGGCGACGTTGAGTCAGTATCGACTCTTCCCGTGGCGGTGCGACTGCCAGTCGTGCAAGCACGGCGGGTCTGACGTCGCTTCCATCGGGCAGCTCCCGGCGCAACTCGCCGGTGTCGGCCGCCAGAGCGGCCAGGTTCCGTGCTGCGTTCACGTCCCTGTCGAGCACGAGTCCGCACGCCGTACACACGTATGTCCTGATCGAGAGGGCCAGCTTGGCTTTCGCTGTACCGCATCCCGAGCAGGTCTTCGAGCTGGCGAACCAGCGGTCCGCCACGAGCAAGCGCGTACCGGCGCGCTCGGTCTTGTAAGTGAGCTGGCGGCGGATCTCCGCCCAGTTCCCACCAGCGATGTGCCGGGCGAGGCGCCGGTTCCGCAGCATGCCAGCCACATTCAGATCCTCGATCACGATCGAGGCGAAGTCTCGTACCAGCCGCGTGGTGAGCTGGTGGGTGTCGTTGCGGCGCAGATTCGCGACCCGAGTGTGGATCGCGTCGGCGCGGGTGCGGGCCTTGCGCCACCGCCGCGACGGTTCGACGCGTGTGCGCCGGTCGGGACCGCGAC
>JBGSWT010000621.1:0-2173 GCA_041751815.1 Pseudonocardiaceae bacterium | reverse complement strand
CGGATGCGCGCGCTGCGGGTGGTCGGTCTGGGGATCGACGGCCGCACGGTCATCCTCGAGACGGTGCCGCAGCGGCCCGGCGAGCGACCTGAGCGGTTCAGCGTGCCTGTCGACGACGGCCTGCAGGCAGCGGTACGGGGTGATCTTCCTCGCCTCGGTCAGACTGAGAGCGAGCAAGAGTGCCAGATGCGCCCCCGTGAGATCCAGGATCGGATCCGAGCCGGCGCGTCAGTCGAGCAGGTAGCCACGGCCGCCGGTGTCCCGAGCGAACGGATCGAGCGGTTCGCCTACCCCGTGTTGCTGGAGCGATCCCGCATCGCGATGCTGGCCCAGCAGGCTCATCCAGTGCGCACCGACGGGCCCGACGTGCGCTCCCTGGAGGACGTGGTCACCGAGACATTCCGTCGGCGTGGTCACGACTTGGGGACGGTGACCTGGGACTCCTGGCGCGGGGAGGACGGCAAGTGGGTCGTCCAGCTCCGCTGGCGGGCCGGTCGGTCGGAGAACCGGGCGCAGTGGACGTTTCATCCGGGCGCACACGGTGGCACCGTGACCGCGGTCGACGACCACGCCACCGGTCTGATCGATCCACAACCAGCCGCGCAGCTGCGCACGGTGCCACCGGTCGTGCGGCCCGAGGAGCAGGTGGTCGAGCAGCGGCCCAGCGCTCGCGCGGTGCCCGACGATGGACCGCCATACCACCCAGCCGAGCCGTCCGAACCAGCACAGCCCGCGGCACCCAAGCGAGCCCGCAAAGGCCGCGCGACCATCCCCTCCTGGGAAGACGTCCTACTCGGCGTCCGCTCCCCGCGCACCTGACTCCTTCTCCTTCCCCGCATTCAGCGCTGGGGTGAGGTGGAAAACGGGGTGCCTGCGCGGCGGGGCGCGGCTAGCGTGCGGTGCGCGATGAATCCCCCCAAGCAACCCTCGTTGGCTGTGCTGCGCCGGTTATGGCCTTACGTCGTGCCGGTGCGCGGCCGGCTGCTGGGTTCGGCTGCTGCGGCCCTGGGTTCGATGCTGGCCGGGCTGACGATCCCGCTGCTGATTCAGCGCATCGTCGACGGTCCGATCGCCGGCGGGGACCGCTCCGCGCTGGTGCTGCTGTCGCTGGGAGTACTCGCACTCGGAGTGCTCGAGGCCGGTCTGATCTATCTTCGTCGGCAGTTGGTGGCTCGCCCGACCACGGACGTCGAGAAACGGATGCGAGCGGACCTCTACCACCATCTGCAGCACCTGCCGCCGGCCTTCCACGACCGTTGGCGGTCCGGGCAGCTGCTGTCCCGCGCGATCAGCGATCTGACGACGATCCGGCGCTTCATCGCCTTCTCCGGCATCTTCCTGGTGGTCAACGTACTCACCGTGCTGATCGGGCTGATCGTCCTGCTGGTGATCGCCCCGATTCTCGGCGCACTTGCCGTGATCATGGCGATACCGCTGGTGGTGCTGTGCCGGCGTTACGAGCGACGCTTCGAGCTGGCTGCGCGGCGCGCGCAGGACCAGGTGGGAGACCTGGCTACCACCGTGGAAGAGTCCACGCTGGGCATCCGGGTACTGAAGTCCTTCGGCCACGGTCCCCGAGCAACCCGGACCTTTGTGGCGCAAGCCCAAGAGTTGCGCCGCACCGAGTTGACCAAGGTGCGGCTGCTTGCCGCCCTCTGGGCGTTGATCATCGCGCTGCCGGAGCTCACCCTGGCCGCGATGCTCGCCATCGGCGGGTATGCGGTGGCGGCCGGATCGCTCACACTCGGCACCGTCGTCGGGGCGATCACCATTCTCAGCTACCTACGCTGGCCGCTGGACTCACTGGGCTGGCTGCTCGCCGAGACCGGCAACGCCACCGCGGCGACCACTCGGTACTGGGAGGTACGCGACGTCGTTGCCGCGGTGACCGACCCGCCGCAACCCCGCGCCCCGGCTCGTCCAGTGCGCGGTGCGCTTCGACTGGAAGGGGTGCATTACCGCTATCCGGACGCTGACGCCGAGGTGCTTCGCGGGGTTGACCTCGTGGTCCGACCGGGCGAGACGGTGGCGTTGGTGGGTGCCACCGGCAGCGGTAAGACAACCCTGACCGCACTGGTGCCGCGGCTGGCCGACGTCACCGCCGGCCACGTGCTGATCGACGGGGTGGACGTGCGGGAGCTGGCGCTGTCGGACCTGCGCACGATCGTGGCGA
>JBGSWT010000620.1:0-2625 GCA_041751815.1 Pseudonocardiaceae bacterium | reverse complement strand
GCCCCATCTCGCAACCGGCACGGCCGAGCACAACGCCCGATCCCGGGCGAAGGCGTCGCCCCGCGCGGCGTCACACCAGGCCTGATCGGTGGCGCCCAGGAAGCCGGCGGTGCAGGCCGAGACCGCGGAGCGAACCCGAGTAGCTCAGACTCAGCCGACCTTGATCTGCTCGTCGCCGAAGTTCGCGACGATCTGAAGGTCACCCCCGAGCGCGCTGACATAGCGGTCGAGGACATCGATGCCGGCGAACTCCCCGTTCTCGATCTGGCTGACCCGCCCGACCGTGACGCCCATCACCTGGGCGACCTGACGCTGGGTCAACCCGAGCCGCTTGCGCATCTCAGCCAGCCGATGCGCCCGCACCTGCGCGAGCAGGCGGGTCTTGCCCTGCTCGACATTCTCGGCGCCGATCGCGTCAACGTGCTTGTCACGAACATCCAACCAGCGAACCGGACTCATGACGTCTCCTCCGCTGCGGCGCGTTCCTTCAGGTAGGTCTCGTAGAGCTGTTCGGCGTGCGGGATCGCCTGGCGGTACCAGTCGGTCCAGCGGCCGGACTTGTCATCGGCGACCAGTAGGACCGAGCTGCGCCACGGTCGAACGCGAACAGGATCCGCATCTCGGTCATACCCACGCGCGTAGGAGGAGTGGACGCGGTCGGGACGCGACGACGCACCGGACATGCTGGTTGTGGCCCTCGTTTCACCCGTCACAACGTTCGTGGGAGTACCTCAGCCGAAGACTGCTCGCGTGGTTGCGGCATCCAGTTACGCCACTGTAGCGCCAGTCGGGGCCGTCCGATCAGTTGCCCGACCAGGCAGTCAGGCCTTTTTACCGAACTAGCTAAACTAAGCTCAGTTTGGGAGGGTTGAGGCGATGACAGTCAATGTCAACATTCATGAAGCCAAGACGCATCTCTCCCGTCTGCTGGAGCGCGTGGCGGACGGCGAGCGAGTCATCATCTCCAAAGCCGGGCAGCCCGTCGCGGACCTCGTTCCACATCAGCGGACACCGGTCGTGTTCGGCGGCCTGCGTGGCGAGCTGACCTATGCCGACGGCTCCTCCACCGACCTCGACCCGGACATCCAGCGGCTGTTCTACGGCGACGACGTTGCTGCTCCTTGACAGCCAGGTGGCGCTGTGGCTGCTCGACGACAGCCCTCGGCTCGAACCGCGTGCCCGGCAGAGCATCACGTCGACGGCAGTTCATGTCTCGGCGGCCACCGTCTGGGATCTGACGACCAAGGCGATGCTCGGCACGCTGTCGGTTCCGGACAAGCTCGCGCACCGGCTCGCCGAGCAAAGCCTGGTCCTGCTGAGCATCACCCCGGAGCAGGTAGAGGGGATCCGCGAGTTCCCCGAGCTCACCCGACATGACCCCTTCGACCAGCTCCTCGTCGCGCAGGCGAGCCAAGCCGGGCTGCAACTTGTCACTGCCAACCGCGTGCTCCTGGGTCTCGGCCGTGACCTCATCGTCGATGCGACGCTGTAGTGACCGCCGAGCAACCGAGCAACCGCGGTTTAGTACCGGGCCGGATGTACCTGTCGGAGGCTGCGGTGGGACACTTGAGGGCGTTGAGCAACCGCGAAGGGTTGGGCCAGCGATGAAGACCCGAGACGATCTGCACCGGCTCGTCGACGAACTCGATGACGACGCACTTCCGCACGCGGTCGAGTTGCTGTCGAGGATGGTGTTGCCCCGCGCGCCGCACCACGACGAACTCGACATACCACCTCGGCGCCTATCCTTCATCGGCGCTTGGAGCAGCGGGCAGGGCGACATAGCCGCGCGCTCCAGTGAAATCCTGCGCGACGAACTCGGCCACACCGAGCGGTGATCGTCGACACTGGTCCGTTGGTCGCAGCACTGGATCGCGATGACCAGGACCACGTACGCTGCTCCGCGCTGCTGGACAACGCCCGAGGCCCACTGCGGGTCCCTGGGCCGGTGCTGACCGAAGTCTGTTACCTGCTGGAACGTCAACGCGGGTCCGGCGCCGAGGCGACGTTCCTGCGAGCGCTCGCTAACGAGGAGCTCAGCCTGATCCCGGTCAACCCGACAGACCTCGCCCGAATGGCCGAGTTGGTGACCACCTACGCCGATCTTCCCCTCGGGGCTGTCGACGCCTCCGTCCTCGCGCTCGCCGAGCGATTCGACGACCTCGACGTCGCGACCCTCGAGCGACGACACTTCACGATCCTGCGCCCCAGCCGCGACCGTCTCCTGACCCTGCATCCAACGATGTAACAAACCCATGTCGCCCCTGCTGAGCCGGCGCACCGGTGCGCGTGCCTCGGTGGCCGCGGTTCGGAGAGGTCAGGATGCCGGCCCGATGCCGCTGCGGTGGGCGGCACGGATGTCGAGCATGGCCAGCTCCTCGGCGTCGAGCGTGATGTCGGCAGCCGCGACGTTCTCCTCCAGGTGGTCCAGCCGCGAGGTACCGGGTATTGGCACGACCGGAACGCCCCATACCGCCGCCCGTTGCTGCACCCAGGCCAGCGCGACCTGCCCGGGTCTCACCCCGTGACGTCGCGCCACATCGACGAGCAGTTCGGGCAACACGACGTAGCCGGGCTCGACGGCGGCGAGCTGCGAACGCGCGGCGTCCCCGGCGCCGCTGAGCA
>JBGSWT010000619.1:0-4029 GCA_041751815.1 Pseudonocardiaceae bacterium | reverse complement strand
GGGCTCGGCACCCGCTGAGCGCGGTCCAACCCGCAGCGCGCCGCCGGCGTCGACCCAGGCGATCGATCCGCCGCCGGCGCCCACCGTGTGGATGCCGACCGCGGGAGTGCGAAAGGGTAATCCAGCGATCTGCGCGGACGTCGACACTTCCGGCCGGCCATCCCTGATCAGGCACACGTCGGTGGACGTGCCGCCCATATCGAACGCGATCGCGTCCGCGAAGCCAGCGCAGCGCGCCACTGCTCCCGCTGCGACGACACCCGCGGCCGGCCCGGACAGCAAGGTGTGCACCGGCGCGGCTGCCACGAAATCGACGCTTGCGGTGCCGCCGCCCGAGGTCATCACGGTGATCGTCGGGGTGGGCAGACGGGCCGTCAGGTTCGACAGGTAGCGGCGCATCACAGGCTCGACCGCGGCGTTGAGCACGCACGTCGAGGCCCGCTCGAACTCGCGGAACTCCGGCAGCAGCACGCTGGATCGAGTGATCGGCACGTCCAACCTGGCGGACAACGCATCGGACAGGCGTCGCTCGTGCTCGTCACCGGCGTAGCTGAACAGCAAACTCACCGCCACCGACTCAGGCTCCAGGCGCTCGACCTCGCGCACCACCCGGTCGATCTCCTCGTCGGTCAGCGGGATGACCGGTTTGCCGTCTGGCCCAGTCCGCTCCTCGACGGTCACCACCCGCTCGCGCGGCACCAGCGGCTCGGGACGGATCACGGTCAGGTCATAGAGTGCGGGGCGGTCCTGCCGGGCGATGAGCAGCACGTCGGCGAACCCGCCGGTCGTCACGAACACGGTCCGGGCCAGTCTGCGTTCCAGCACCGCGTTGGTGGCCGTCGTGGTGCCATGCGGCAGCAGCCGCAACGCCGCGCCGGGCCACGCTTGCTCGACGCCTCGATGCACACCTACGGCCTGGTTATCCGGGGTGGTGGGCACCTTCACAGCCCGTGGCCGATGACCAGCAGCATGCACCACGACATCGGTGAACGTACCTCCGACATCCACTCCGGCACAGGCAACGGAGAATCCGGCCACCGCGCTGACGTTGCCCTCGCTCACTCGCCGGCAGCCGTCTGCTGCGCGTAGGCGTCGACGAGCTGTTCCTGTGCCTGGTCCAGGTAATCGGCGAGCAGCCGTTCCGCACCCAGACCGTCGCCGGTCTCGACCCGGCCGAGGATCTCGCGGTTGCCCGCCAAGTACGGCTCGTGGAGCCGGCGCGGGTCGCCCATGACGTGGAAGACCAACCGGAGCTCGGCGAAAATTCCTCGCATGAGCTCGTCCACCCGGGGGCTACCCGCCAGGGCGGTGAGCGCTTGGTGGAAATGGATGTTCGCGGTACCCAGCCCCTGCCAGTCCTGCCGTCTCGTGGCGTGCTCACCCTCGGCGACAGCGGCCACGACCCGCCCCACGCCAGGCTGCGGGCCATCGATACCCCGGACGGCCGCGCACTCGATGAGCTTGCGCACCCGGTAGAGGTCAACGACGTCACTGACTGTCAGCTTCCGAACGAACACCCCGCGGTTGAGCTCGTGGGTGAGCAGCCGCTCATGAGTCAGTAGCTGGAATGCCTCACGAAGGGTGTTGCGGGAGACTCCGAGACCGCCACCGATGGTGTCCTCAGCCAAGCGAGTACCCGGCGGGAAGAACCCCTCGGTGATTCGGGTGCGAAGCACATCAGCGACGCGCTCGGCAGTAGTGCGGCCCAACAACGCGCGGTCCGCCTCCAGCGCCCCGCCCTGGGGAGATAGCGGCCGCAGGTGCCGAGGGACAGCGGTGCTCACGGCAGCCCTCCAGTGGTGCCCGTAGGCGACGAGATCGTGGACAGTCAATCGCAAATCTTAGAACGAAGCAACGTGCCTCTTGTTGGATCGTCCAACGATCCTCTAATCTACCGTGAGACTAATCCTTCTCCGCCCTTCTCCGCCCTTCACCGCGCGAGGTGATGCGATGAGCACGTCGTCAATGCCGGAAAGCGTGAGGACGGAGGACGCCCAATTCGGGTGGTTTCGATCTCTCGGTTCGCAGGGCCGGCGCGCCTTCGTCGGCGCGTTCGGGGGCTTCGCACTGGACTCATACGACTTCCAAGTCCTGCCGTTGGGGCTTGTGGCGATCATGGCGTCCCTGGGAATCTCCGCAGGCGAGGCCGGGCTGCTGAGCACGGTTACCTTGGTGTTCTCCGCAGTAGGTGGCGTTGTCGCGGGCATCCTGGTCGACCGGATCGGTCGGGTCCGGACGCTGATGCTGACCGTCATCACCTATGCGGTGTTCACCGTGCTGTGTGGGTTCGCACGCAACTTCGAGACTCTTCTGGTCTTCCGGGCGCTGCAGGGCCTCGGCTTCGGCGGTGAGTGGGCCGCGGGCGCGATTCTGGTCGCCGAATACTGCTCGCCACGCTACCGGGGCCGGACGGTGGGGTTTGTCCAGAGTTCGTGGGCGGTCGGTTGGGCGCTGTCGGTGGTCGTCTACACCGCCGTGTTCAGCCTGGCCAGCCCGGAGATCGCGTGGCGGCTGCTGTTCTGGACCGGTGCGCTGCCCGCACTGCTGGTCCTCTACCTGCGCTGGCAGGTCAAGGATGCGCCGATCGTGGCGGATAAGACGGAGCGCCAGCCGTGCCGCGGATTGTTCCGCGCGATCTTCGGGCAACCCCTGCGGAGGACCACCTTGCTGGCGGCGCTGCTCGCCACCGGTGTTCAGGGTGGCTACTACACGGTGGCCACCTGGTTACCGGCATACCTCAAGACTGAGCGGCACTTGACCGTCGTGGGCACCGGAGGTTACTTGGTCTTGCTCATCTCCGGGGCGTTCGCCGGCTATGTCACCGGCAGCTACCTCACCGACCTGCTCGGACGGAAACGGACCTTCATCCTGTTCGCTGCGCTGTCCGCTGCCCTGATCTTCATGTACGCCAACGTTCCCCCCGGGGCGAACACCGCCGTGCTGATCCTCCAATTCCCCCTCGGCTTCTGCACCTCGGCGATCTTCAGCGGGTTCGGGTCGTTCCTCGCCGAGCTGTACCCGACCGCCCAACGCGGAACCGGGCTGGGGTTCACCTACAACGTCGGTCGGGCCCTCGGGGCATTGTTCCCCGCCGGGGTCGGTTTCCTCGCCGGCAGCTGGGGTTTGGGTGGCGCGATGGTGCTCGGCGCGGTCGCCTACGGGCTCGCCGTCCTGGCACTGCTCGGCCTGCCCGAGACCCGAGGGCGGGAACTCACCTGAGCTGGCCGGACGGTTACCGGCTCGAGCTACCACAACCCAAATAACCGATGAGGAAGGGGAAGGCGATCATGTCAACATCTCATCGGAGCGCGGCGCGCCTCCCAAGGACCCGGCTTACGGGCCGTGGCCAGGGAGCGGGACGTCGTGGCGGGCTACACCGCAGAGCGCGGTGACGATGCAGGCACTGGGTTGGGTGGCGCTGGGCGCGATCTTGCTGGTCTGCCTCGGGCTGTTGCTTGGCACGGCGTGGACTACCCAAGCCTTAGAGCCCAGGTCTCGCCGGCAGGCTGAGGAACGCCGCAGGCTGAACGAGGAATGGTCGGCGGTTCGCACCGCTCGCCGGCAGCGGGGCAAGTGTCCCCGCTGCGACAGCGCACTGTCCGAACAGGACTGGTACGTCGCGCCGACTCTGGTCGAGGACCCACCCGACGACGACTGAATGTTGAGTGACAGTCACCTCTACCGCAGCACGTACTTCCAGCCGCTCATCGCCATTCGGAGCCGATCGGCGATTCTGCACGTGCCGTCGAGCACTATTCGGAGCCGAATGGCGGTTACAGGTGCCTACCTGGCTGGCGTGATCGGCATGTGGAGGCCAGCCGACATAGGGTGCTGGGGTGACCACGCAGACCGTCCGGCCGGTGGCCGTAACGCTCGCCGCTGGTGCCGATGTGCTCGCGGTGCTGGTGTTCGCAGCCGTGGGGCGGAGCTCGCATGCCGAGGTGGACGCGTTGGGGACGGTGACCACTGCGGTGCCGTTCGTGCTGGGGCTGCTCGTCGGGTGGCTGGTTGTTCGGGCGTGGCGCGCGC
>JBGSWT010000618.1:0-7620 GCA_041751815.1 Pseudonocardiaceae bacterium | reverse complement strand
GCACACGTAGCCGATGCCCTGCCGACTGTGCGTACAGGGGCCAGCGGACGAATCAGCGAACAGCTGCAGCCCGCGTTCGGCGAGAAGCTCGTTGGCCAGCGCCTCGGGCTCCGGTAGCCCGATTGGCACGCCTGAGCTGATCCAGTCCATGATCTTCCCGGGTGCTGTGCCGCCGCCAAGCTCGTGAAGCTCCAGCGTCCAGGAGGTCCCTACCGAGCGGCACCACACCGCGGCCAGCACTTGGGCCGCCGAAGCCCCGTTGTCTGAGGTTGGTTCCGCGACCTCATCATTTCGGCTGGTTATCGTCGCGGCCTCATTGGTTATCATCGTGGCTCCAAGGGCTCCGTTTCATTACTCACGATCTGTGCGGTTATGCTCATTCCGTGCACCTGAATCGGTGTGCCGCGTAACCTCGACCTATTCTCGGTGGGCAGCGTGCGCCGCAGGCGAAGTGATGCGGCAGGGGTAGCGACGGTGATACCGGTGATCGACGCCTTGGAGTGGGCTTCGACTGCCACTCGGCCACTTGGGGTGAAAGACGATCCGGCGCCATCTCGCTCCACGTAACGACTCGCTGTGGGCTGGCCGCGCTTTCGGACCGTAGTTCCGAATATAGCAGACATAGCACGATGTGGTGGGCGACGTCTGCCCCAGGTGCTGGCCTGTTACGCCGTCAGCACCGTCGCGCGCGCCTGCCCCTTGATCCCGCTGACGGCGGCCCGGGTGTGCCTGGGGCACTGAACTTCTACACCCGCTCAGGCGGGGAGCGGGGTCTCGGAACAGCAAGCTTGGCAGCGGGATGGGGCACAGGTAGCCGGTACCACGAGTGTCGATGAGCTGGGTCCTCACGGTGCATTAGTCACGTCGGCGAGAAGTGGGGTTTACCGCTGAGTGAGGCCGGGTAACTGACAGCAACCAGCGGCCTTGGCCTCTGGAGCAGGCGTTGGACTGTCAAGGACAGCTGCGGCGTTGCTCAGAAGCGCCGCGCGAACTGTAGGAGCTGAGATGGCGCGACTGTTCGGAAGGACTCCATTCCACAGTTGCGTCCCTGTCATGTACCGCCGCCGCTTAGATGCTGCTACAACAGCCGGCCCATTGACTCTTGATCGATGTCTCACTGAATTCAGTTGCAGCCCACTAACAGAGAGGTGTGGAAATTGATTTAGGTTTGATCGTTACGGGTGCATTCATCTTGGTGCTTTTTGGCGTACTCATAGGGTGTAGGTTAAGCGAGCGGCGGCTGGAGGTGCGAGCTAAACGGCAAGCGGAATTGCAGCGCTCTCTGAATAGGCAATGGCAAGAGCTTCAGATCGCAAGGCAGAAGAATAACGTTGCCCAGATGATCGAAGCTTGATCCGATGATTGGCCTTCGCGCGCGTGGCCGCGCAACGGTGTTGCCATGGCCAGGGGAACCGCTGACGTTTGGATTCGAGATCGAGTTGCTTGTGCTGTGCCTGCATCCACCCGGAAGGTAGAGTAGGGTACTCGTGTTGCCGGGTTTTTTCGCGCACGCCGTCCGGACGTGGCATCTGCGGTAGCCGTTGGGATCGAGATACCCACGGATTCGGGTGCCCTGTCATGCCATCGTCGCCGGATGGCCGTGCGTGGCTGTCGGAGTTACAGGCCTTGCTGTTAGGCACCGACACGCTGCACGAGTTCCTTGAGCGGCTGGCCCAGCTCACGACGCAAGCGTTGCCCGAAGGCAGCTCGTGTGGTGTCACTGCCCGTCAGGATTCACGGCCGTTCACTGTGGCCGCCAGTGATGAGCTGACCCTGCAGGTTGACCAGATGCAGTACGACCTCGATGAGGGTCCGTGTCTGGACGCTATGGCCACCGGGAAAGTGAACTACATCCCGGACACCACCACCGAGGTGCGCTGGGCGGACTTCTGCGCAGCCGCTCACGACCAAGGTGTGCACTCGTGTCTCGCACTGCCGCTGCACAGTCCGCACGGACTGATGGGCTGCTACAACCTCTACTCACTTCGGTATGATGGGTTCGGCGAGGACAGCCGTGGGCAGCTGGAGGTGTTCGCCGGCAACGCCGCCGGCGCGCTCGCCGTCGCGTTGAAGCTGGCCGATCAGGCGCAGCTGTCGGAGAATCTGCACCAGGCATTGACCTCACGTGCGGTGATCGATCGCGCTATCGGGATCATGATGGCCCAGCAGCGCTGCGACGCCAGCGCCGCGTTCGACCTACTTCGGCGGGCTTCGCAGAACCGCAATGTCAAGCTCCGCGACCTCGCGGCTGAGATCGTCACGGCCGTCAGCGGCAAGTCACCTGAGCCTGGTTCCTTCCAGACCCCCCGCTCGGC
Source organism: Pseudonocardiaceae bacterium (assembly GCA_041751815.1). Classification (GTDB taxonomy): domain Bacteria; phylum Actinomycetota; class Actinomycetes; order Mycobacteriales; family Pseudonocardiaceae. The sequence goes on along the minus strand of JBGSWT010000618.1, from coordinate 5,305 downwards.
GCTGGATTAGGCCGAGCACTGCGCCACCGCCTGCGCCACCGTGCTGGCGTGGGGCACCAGCTTGTCCGCCCCGGTCACCTCCAGCGCGCGCAGCACCACGCGGCCATTTGCCACCAGCCACAGCGCCATCCCCTCGGCGCGAGCCCGATCGGCGGTTTCGATCAGCAGGCCGATACCGCACGCAGCCAGGAACGACACGCCGGTGCAGTCCACAATCACCACCTGGCCAGCGCCGGGCACCTGCTTGTACAGGTGATCCCGCAGTCGCCCCACCGTGGCCAGGTCGACCTCGCCCACCACGCGCAACACCACCACCCCGTCCTCGGAGCGGGGCAGGACTGTCACCGTCAACTGCTTGTCCGTGGCCGTGTCCGGCCCTTTCATTCGCGCCACCACCCCGACCTGTGGCGCGGACGACGACACTGCTGGTTTGCGATCACGCAGGCACCCCAACCAAGAGCTCTCAGACCAAGAGTTCCGCCGTGGCCCGCACCGCGATGGATGCGGCGGGTCATCAATCGACACCAGCGCTCGCCGTCGAGCCTGCACCACGGCAAGCGGCTAACTGCATAACCGCTCCACGTTAATTCTAGCCGCTCACCGGCTGCAGCGGTGATCGACCAGGCACGTTTAGGGTTGCCGCTCCCCGGGGTAGGCCGTGACGACAGAAGGTGAGAGTCCGTTCTCGCCTCGGCGCGGCGTCGACCTATTCCCCGGGAAGGTCGGGAGGAACTCATCAACCAGGACCACGGCCCGCTCAAGCTCGTGACCGAGGCCAATCCCCACAACGCGCGCCGGCTGCGGGTGCGTTTCCAGAAGTGGCTGCAGACCCTCGGCCTTCCCGCCGCTCTGGTTGACGATCTCTCCCTGGCCGTCTATGAAGCCTTGGCCAACGCCGCCGAACACGCCTACCTCGTGCATCACCCCAACCCGGTGATGCACTTGCAGGCCCAGCTTGACCACGACCAGCTGCTGATCACCGTCACCGACCACGGCTGCTGGCGCACTCCCCACGACACCGGCTACCGCGGCCGTGGGCTGACCGTGATGCGCTATCTCACCACCGAAGTAGACGTTCACACCACCGCCCATGGCACCACTGTGCACATGCGCGCCGCTCTCAACCACAGCTGTGACGGTCGAACCCAACGGAAACCAACCGTTGCGCCATGGCCGTCGTCGGGACCGCTCGACGGTCAGGCCTGGTAGCACTCAGACGTCGTAGTAAAGGGCGAACTCGAAGGGGTGGGGACGCAGCCGCAGTGGATCGATCTCGTTCTCCCGCTTGAGTGCGATCCAGGTCTCGATCAGGTCGGGGGTGAAGACTCCGCCTTCGAGCAGGTAGTCGTGGTCGGCCTCGAGGCGGTCGATCACTGCGCTCAAGTTCGACGGCACCTGGGCGACGTCCTTGGCCTCTTCGGGCGGCAGCTCGTAGCGGTCTTTGTCGATCGGCGCGGCGGGCTCGTAAGCGTTCTTGATTCCGTCCAGCCCCGCCATCATCATCGCGGAGAAGGCCAGGTAGGGGTTGCCCGACGCGTCCGGGCAACGGAACTCGATGCGCTTGGCCTTAGGGTTGTTACCGGTGATCGGGATCCGGATGCAAGCCGACCGGTTGCGCTGGGAGTACACCAGATTCACCGGTGCTTCGTACCCGGGCACCAGGCGGTGGTAGGAGTTGACTGTCGGGTTGGTGAACGCCAGCAGCGACGGCGCGTGGTGCAGGAGGCCACCGATGTAGTGCCGCCCTATGTCGGACAGCCCGGCGTAGCCCGACTCGTCGTGGAACAGCGGCGCCCCGTCGGTCCACAGCGACTGGTGGGTGTGCATGCCGGAGCCATTGTCCCCGAACAGCGGCTTGGGCATGAAGGTCACGGTCCGCCCAGCCGCCCACGCGGTGTTCTTGATGATGTACTTGTAAAGCTGCAGATCATCAGCGGCGTGCAGCAGGGTGTTGTACTTGTAGTTGATCTCTGCCTGACCCGCCGTACCCACCTCGTGATGTGCCTTCTCGACGGTGAAGCCGGAGCCGATGAGGTGCGTGACCATCACGTTGCGCAGGTCGGCGAAGTGGTCGGTCGGCGGCACCGGAAAGTAGCCGCTCTTGTAGTTGACCTTGTAGCCCTGGTTGCGGCCGTCCTCTTCGGCGCCGGTGTTCCACCAACCGGCGACCGAGTCGATCTCGTGGAATGCGCTGTTGGGCGTGGTGTCGAAGCGCACCGAGTCGAAGCAGTAGAACTCCGCCTCCGGCCCGAAGTACGCGGTGTCGGCGATGCCGGTCGAGGCCAGGAACTCCTCCGCCTTGCGCGCCACGTTGCGCGGGTCGCGGCTATAGGGCTCACGGGTGAACGGGTCGTGCACGAAGAAGTTGATGTTCAACGTCTTCTGGACCCGGAACGGATCGATGCGCGCCGTCGCGGGGTCGGGCAGTAGCAGCATGTCCGACTCGTGGATCGACTGGAACCCGCGTACCGACGAGCCGTCAAAGGCCAGGCCCTCCTCGATGATGTCTGCGTCGAAGAACGCGGCCGGAACCGTGAAGTGCTGCATGACGCCCGGCAGGTCGCAGAAGCGGACGTCGATGAACTCGACGTCCTCGTCGGCGATGAAACGCAGGGCCTCATCGGAGTTGGAGAACACCGTCGTTCACTCCTTCGTGCACAGTCTGTGGACCGGCGCAGTGGGTCAGTTCGCTGCGGCGAACCTAAGAGGGGGGTGTTACCTGCCCATCACCCGGTTGTTTCGCCAAGGTTACGAGGGTGGCGGTGGGCGACGCTAGGCCGGGGGCGGCCTACCCTGGTCGGGTGAGCAGGTGGACGCAAACCTGGCTAACCGGCCCTCCCAGACCCGAGGATCCCGCTGCTGACGCTGGCGGGCAGGACTATCCCGGTCAGCGGCTCGGCTTGCCCGCGCAGGGTCCGGGTTCCGCAGCCGGCTTCGGTTCCCGGATCCTTGCTATCATGATCGACTGGCTGCCATGCGCCGTGGCCGCCCAACTGCTCACCGCCAACCCGGCGTTCTCGGCATTAGCGCTCTTCGCCGCGGTGACCGCACTCTCCATCGGGGTTGCAGGTCGCACCGCCGGGCACGCGGTGGCGGGACTGCGGGTAGCACTGCTGGACGGGCGTCGGGCCGGCTTTGGTGCCGGGGTGATCCGCACCGTGCTGCTGTGTCTGGTCATCCCCCCGGTGGTGTACGACAGCGACGGCCGCGGTCTGCATGACCAGGCTGTCGGGACCATCGTGCTGCGTGCCCGCTGATCAACTCGGCTGCCCCGACATGGAGACATATCGGGTTAAATCGGCTCCCAAGAACCCCGATACGTCTCCATGTCGGGATAAAGAGGTCAGCGCCGGCGTATCGCGCGCTGCACGTTGCGCATCTTGGCGCCCTGCGGCATCGGACCCTTGGGCATCGCCGCGGCCCGGGTGGTGAGGATAGCCAGCTTGCCTTCCAGCACATCGATCTGCGCTGCGCTGATGTTGCGCGGTAATTTCGCGAGGTGCCGTGGCAGTTTGGCCAGCGGGATCTGGCCTTCATCATTGCCTACCGTGACGTCGTAGATCGGAGTCTCCCCGATCAGCCGGGATACCCGCTTCTTCTCCTGGGCCAGCAGCGGTTTGAGGCGATGTGCCGCACCCTCGGCGACCAGCACGACGCCGGGCCGCCCGATCACCCGGTGCACGGCGTCCAGTTGGCCGGTGCCTGCGACGGCCGGTGTCACCTTCCACCGGCCACGCAGGTTGTCCAGCGCCCAGGCCGCGGCGCCGGGCTGCCCTTCGGCCTTGGCGAACACGTTGCGCTGCACTCGACGCCCGAAGATCATTATTGCCGCGAGTACGCCGATCGTGATGCTCATCGGTACCGAGAACCACAGCTGGTCGAGCAGGAAACCCAGCCCCACCCCGACTGCGGTGATGCCCAGCAATACGCCGATCATCAACGGCAACAGCACCTTGTCCTCGCGGCGCTGGACGTTGAAGGCCTGGATGATCTGAGCCCGGCGCTGCTTCGACGCGGCGCGACGCTCCCGTTTGGCGGCCTTCGCCGCTCCCTTGTCCTTGGTCTTCGAGGTTGCCGAGGAGGGCTTTGAGGGAAGCTTGGCGGCCATGGCTCCAAGGATACGGCGCAACAGGTCGTGGATCACCAGCCGACTAGCGCTGTTAACGGCGCGCAAGCAGGTTGGACGCCTCCTGCGCGGCAGGGCCGGCCGCGGCCAGGTGCGCGAGGCGCTCGGGTATCTGATCGCCGCGGTGCGCGATCGCCTGAGCGTAGAGCCGACCGGCCCGATAGGAGGAGCGGACCAGCGGCCCGGCCATCACCCCAGCGAATCCCATCAGCGCGCCGATGCGAGCGTGCTCGACGAACTCTTCGGGCTTGACCCACCGCCGCACCGGGTGATGGCGCGCCGACGGCCGAAGGTACTGGGTGACGGTGAGGATCTCGCATCCGGCAGCATGCAGGTCGGCCATCGCGGCAGTGGCTTCTTCGGGCTCCTCACCCAGGCCCAGGATGAGGTTCGACTTGGTGATCAGGCCCGCGTCGCGGGCCGCACGGAGCACGTCCAGCGAGCGCTCGTAGCGAAACGCCGGTCGGATCCGCTTGAAGATCCGTGGCACCGTCTCCAGATTGTGTGCCAGCACCTCGGGTGCGGCGTCGAACACCTCGTTGAGCAGCTCCGTGTGGGCGTTGAAATCGGGAATGAGCAGCTCAACTCCCGTGCCGGGGTTGAGGGCGTGGATCTGCCGGACGGTCTCAGCGTAGAGCCAGGCGCCGCCGTCAGGGAGGTCATCACGGGCCACCCCGGTCACCGTCGAGTAGTGCAGCCCCATCGACTGCACCGATTCGGCGACCCGTCGCGGCTCGTCACGGTCCAGGGCGGCGGGGCGACCGGTGTCGATCTGGCAGAAGTCGCAGCGGCGGGTGCACTGGTCACCGCCGATGAGAAACGTCGCCTCCCGGTCCTCCCAGCACTCGTAGATGTTGGGGCAACCGGCTGCCTCGCAGACCGTGTGCAGGCCCTCGCGCCGGACAAGCCCCTTGAGCTCGCGAAACGACGGTCCCATCGTGGCCCGGGTCCGGATCCAGGGGGGCTTGCGCTCGATGGGTGTCTGACTGTTGCGGGCCTCCAGACGCAGCAGCTTGCGGCCGCCGGCATCAGGTGTAGCGCTGACGTCAGGTGTGGGGGAGGTGACGCTCACGGCCCGAGCCTACGCGGGATCCGGAGCCACTCCGGTGAGCTCGGCGGTGCGTTCCCAGAGCAGCCTCGCGGTGTGCACGTTGCGAGCGGCGGCGCAGGCTGCCGCCC
>JBGSWT010000617.1:0-2294 GCA_041751815.1 Pseudonocardiaceae bacterium | reverse complement strand
AGCGTTCTACATCGATCTTCTTGCTGAACGCGGGCCGCTTCTTGGTGAGCCGTACACGCGGCAGCTCGACGGAAAGCTCCGGGAGCTGCGATTCCACATTGATCGGCGGTCGATGCGGGTGACCTACTGGATAGCGACGGGCGCCGGATCGTGTTGCTGACGATGTTCGCGAAGTCCCGGATGCATGAGGACCGGGAGATTGAGCGAGCACGCAGGACGCTGGCTCGATGTATTGCCCAGGAGCACATGGTTGAGGAGGGCAACGATGGCGGAGCGTGAGTCTTGGGCTGGGATTCGTGCGCGCCGGCTGGCGGAGCCGGGTGCGGCCGATGCGTATGAGGCAGCCCGGCTGGCGTTCGAGCTTGGTGCTGCTGTCCGAGAACTTCGGGTCTCCCGCGGGTGGAGTCAGGCTGAGCTCGCGTCGGCGGCTGGGATGACACAGTCTGCTGTGGCGCGCTTCGAGGCCGGGGGCACGATTCCGACGCTGCCAGTCCTGGGAAGGATCGCGCACGCCTTGGACGCGGACCTGACCGTCCAGGTTTCGGCTCGAACCGGCGCGGCCTGACCGACGGTAACGCATCCACAGTGGCACGAGCGCCAGGCCTTGCATGGGCGTTGTTGCATTGATGGAAAGCGGGCAGGGCTGACCCTGGCTCGCACCGAGCTGGGGTCGACGACGGAGTGTTGTGCGTGGAGGATTTTGAGATTCGCCGGTTGTATCGGGCGGAGAAGATGCCGATCAAGGTGATCGCTCAGATGCTGGGGTGTTCGAAGAACACGGTGAAGGCCGCGTTGGCCGCGGATGGGCCACCGGGGTACTCGCGTCGGTCGGCGGGGTCGATCGTGGATGCGGTCAAGCCGCGTATCCGGGAGCTGTTGGCGGCGTATCCGACGATGCCGGCGACGGTGATCGCCGAACGGGTCGGTTGGCCGTACTCGATCCGGACGCTGAGTGGGCGGGTGGCGGAGTTGCGCCCGGTGTATCTGCCACCGGACCCGGCCGGTCGCACGAGCTCTGTGGCCGGGGAGATCGGTCAGCAGGATTTCTGGTTTCCCGACATTGAGCTGCCGGTGGGGTGTGGCCAGATCCGCACCGCCAGCCGTCCGGATTCGTGGTCGCGCCCAGCACGTGCACGGACCGGCTGGCGGCCTCCAGGACGAAGAACGCGTAGATCCGCTGGAGTGTCACCGCGCAGTCCCCGTGGAAGAAGTCACACGCCAGCATGTCATCGTCTGCGTGACCATGTAGGTGTGGCTGGGCTGTGGTGGGACGAGGAGGATGCTGACTACGCGACCGCTACCCGGGCGCACTGAACATCGATCCGGAAAGGACCTGGAGGCGGCTGCCGATCCACGGGCGCTCGTGCCGATCCCGATCCGATCAGCCGCATCGGCGCGATTCGGCTGATCGGCTACTCACCGAGCTGGACGGCCAAACGATCCTCTTCCTCAGGTTATGTTGAGCCGTTCCACAAGTTGACCTGTGAGTTCGGCGATGAGGTCGAAGTCCTTGTCAAGGTGCAAAACGGTTAATCGGGCGAGCTCGGCGGTCGCCGCGATCAAGAGATCTGGTATTGACGGCGCGCGGTGGTGTCCACGCTCGGCCAGTAGCGTGAGTACTTCGACGGCGCGATCCTCGATGGCGGGTGTCGCGTATTCGACAGGCATGTGTGAGAGCGGTGGGTTACGCCAGCCGGCGCGGAGATCATTCGCTGATCTGGCGGAATAGCCGACTTCCAAGCGTGTAACTGTGGTAATGCGAACAAGCCTGCGTTCGATCCTGTTCGCCCAGACACCGACATCCGGACTTGCACCCAGGCGGGCGAGAGCTGATTTGTCGATCAACCAGTGTGTTGGCATTCAGCTGCTTACTTCCAGGCTTGGTCCATGACATCGGCGTTAGCTAAGTCACTAAACGCGATGACGAACCGTTGAAGATCATCGGTTGTGACCGACGATGCTGAGCGTTGCGCGACTCGGGCCAACTCGCGACGAACGTACTCGCTCCTAGACAGGCCGAGTCGAGCCGCGTTCGCGTCGATGGCGGTCAAGACGTCCTCAGGCACATCGCGAATCAACATGTCAGACACAAGTACCTCCTAGATATCCTATGATATCACACAGGCTGTGACGGGTTCAGCAACGGCTAGGCGGTCGCGCGGCACCGGTATCGGCGGGCGGGCCGGCGTCGGCTGTGACACCGCCGTCTCGTGAACGTTGCGCCGTGGTGGACCCTCGGCGGCCTTGCTCTGACCGGCACGGGCATCGGCTGCGCCGTCAGTGCGCTGATCAGC
>JBGSWT010000616.1:0-3832 GCA_041751815.1 Pseudonocardiaceae bacterium | reverse complement strand
ATGGTGATCTGGCCGACCGGGCAGCCCGCGTCGCCGGCGTCGCCGCCGACGCGGTGGCCGCGCTCAGCCGTCCGTGAAAGGCTGACGTCGAATCATGCCGGCAGACAGTTTCGCACTTTTCGACCGTGCTCCTAGACGGCGCCGTCACCGACCTTTCCAGCATCGAGCTCGACATGGACCGCATCCCGCCGTTTCACCGCCGCGTCTACCAGGTCGCCCGCACCATTTCGCCTGGTGAGACAATGACCTACGGCGAGATCGCGGCGCAGCTGGGATCTGCTGGTTCGGCACGGGCCGTGGGGCAAGCCCTCGCGCGTAACCCGTTCGCGATCGTCGTACCATGCCACCGGGTACTCGCAGCCGGCGGCAAGGTCGGTGGGTTTTCCGCCAATGGTGGCGCCACCACGAAGCTGCGGCTGCTGGCGATCGAACGAGCGCGCGCCGGCGATGCCCCCATGCTCTTCGACACCGACGGCCCCCATTCGTCGATCGGCTAGAGCTCCGGTGACATCGGGAAGCGCAAGCGCACTATGGTTCCGCGACCAGGCGAGCTATCTGCGGTGAGCTGCCCACCCAGCAGCCCGGCGCGCTGGTGCATGCCCGGCAGTCCATAACCCACCGGGCCGGCCCGATCGACTGTGGCGGTGGGGTCGAAGCCGGTGCCGTCGTCGGAGATCTCCAGCAGCACCGCGCCGGCAGTCACCGAGAGGCGGAGGTGCACGTGCCCAGCGTTGGCGTGCTTCATGATGTTCTGCAGCGCCTCTTGGGCAATCCGGTAGATCGCTGTCTCGACGTGCTCGGGCAGGTTGGTCGATACGGTGTCCACCTGCACGTTGGGTAGCGGAGTCGACCGGGCAAGGCTCTCCAGGCTGGCCGCCAGTCCGAGGTCGTCGAGCACGGGCGGGCGCAGCCCGGCGATCGCATGCCGGGTCTCGTCCAGCGCCCCCGCGGCGAGTTCCTGGGCGCGGGCTATCTGGTCGGCGGCACCGGCCGGGTCGGAGGTAACCGCGTCGGCCGCCGCCGAGAGATGAAACGACAAGCTGACGATGCGCTGGCTGATCCCGTCGTGGATCTCGCCGGCGAGGCGCCGCCGCTCGGTCTCCTGGAGCAGCACGACCTGCTCAGCGAACCGCTCCATCGCCTCCTCTCGCTCGGCGAGCTTGCTGTGCAGGCTCGCATTCTCGATGGCCCCGGCCATCAGACCCGCCACGGTGCCCAGCAGCTCGACGTCGGCCTTGGTGAATTCGCGGCGGTCGTGGGTATGCACGTTGAGTACACCGACGAGATCGCCAGGTCGGGTGATCATCGGCACTGAGGCCATCGACGTGAAGTCTTCCCCGCGCAGCTCGGGGATGTAGAGATAGCGCCGGTCTGCGCGCTTGTTGTCGGTGATCACCGCCGGTTCACAGTGCGCGGCGACCCACCCTGATACCCCGTCACCGACGGGGATCTCGATCCGCCGGGCGAACTGATCGAAGGGCGGCGTGGCGCCGCGTAACTGCAGCCGCCCGCGCGTCTTGTCCAGCAGATGGACGAAGCAGACATCGGTCGAGGTGGTCTCGGTGATCAGGTCGGCCACCCGCTGGACGACCACGTCGAGGTCGAGGCCAGCCGACAGGGTCTCGATCACCCGATGCAGCAGCTGGGCATCAGAGGCATCCGCCAGACCCAACCGCGAGTGGATCACTGGAATACTCCCTCCCGCAGCGCCGCAGCGACAGCACCGGAGCGGTCCGGGACATTCAGCTTGCGGTAGATCCCGCGGGCGTGGGTCTTGACGGTCTCTTCGCTGACGGTGAGCCTGCCGGCGATGGCACGGTTGGACAGCCCGGCCACCATGAGCGCGAGCACCTCGCTCTCGCGCTGGGTCAGCCCGAGATGGGCCCCCGGCCAGAACTCCCCACCCCGCAGATGCGCCACCGACATCGCAACCTTCGCCGCCAGGCTGGGATCGATCAGAACCTCACCCAGGTGGATCCGCTGCAGGTGATCCACCAGCTCGGCACCGCGCACCCGCTTGAGCAGGAAGCCGGCGGCGCCGAGGCGTAGCGCCTGATAGAGGTACTGCTCGTCGTCGTAGACGGTCAGGAACACGACCTTGCATCGGGGTTGACGTTTGCGGATCTCCGCGCACAGGTCCATCCCGCTGGAGCCCCGTAACCGGACATCGAGCAAAGTAATGTCGGGCTCGTGCTCGATGATGATCTTCATCGCGAGCTCCGGTTCGGTGGCCTCACCGACGATCTCGACCTGGTCGGAGTAGGCAGCAAGCATCGCGCGCAGTCCATTGAGCACCATCTGGTGGTCATCCACGACGACGACGCGGAGCGGCCGCTGCGCCCGCCTGCTCATGGAGATAGCCTAGCCGCCGCTTTACCCCGATATGGAGACATATCGGGGTAAAGCGGCCTCATTTACCCCGATATGTCTCCATATCGGGCGGGGAGGTGCTCCGGGCCGGGTCGGCGGCTGAGCATCCACGCCGCGGCAGTTGGCAGCGTCACTACGGTGATGATGGCGGCTGTGATCAATGCCGAGGCGGTCGCCGGCCTGATCTGCCCGGCGGCGCTCGCCACCTGCACCACCGCGACGACGAAGGTCAGCTTGGTGGACAGCAGTAGCCCCGACGCGAGGACCTCGGCCTTGGTCAGCATCCGGCCGAACAGCAGGGTGGGTAGCGCGCGTGTCGCGATCATTGCGACCAGCAGGACCGGTACCAAAACAAGGTCCGCGGCGCTGCTCGCCAGCGCTGCGAGGTCGAACTTCACGCCTGCGATCACGAAGAAGATCGGCACCAGCAGGCCGAATCCGATGACCTCGACCTTCATCCGGGTGACCCCGGTGCCCTGCGCACGGTCGCTGATCGCGGACACGGCGACCCCGGCAACGAAGGAGCCGAGGATGGCCTCCAGACCGACGACCTGGCTGAGCGCGGCAAATCCGACCATCACCAGTACCGTCAGCCGCACGCCGAGCTGGGTGGCGCCACCGACCCGCTGAGCCAGTGCCTGGCGCAGCGCGTCGACCGCGCTGAGCCTCAACAACGCCAGCGCGAGCACGAACCCGACTGCGCAGAAGACCGCTAGGCCGATCAACGTGCTGCCGATTGAGGCACCGTCAGCCGGCGCGATCACTGAGATCAGCGCGACCGAGGTGAAGTCGCCGAGTAACCCGCCGAGCAGCGTCAGCTGCCCCAAAGGTGTGTCCAGTACGCCGGCATCCTTCAGCACGACGACCACGATGCCCAGCGACGTGGTCAGCAGCGTGGCGACGATGATGCCGACGTTCACGATCAGTCCCGCCGCATACAGCGCTGACGACAAGCCGATGGCGATCGCTACCGAGAGCCCGAACGCCCACAGCCCTGCGATCAGCGCGGGGCCGTGCAACATGTCGATCCGAACCTCGAGCCCCGCGACGAACAGCAGGTAGGCCAGGCCGAGTGCGGCGAGCAGCTCCACGCCGCCGTCCACCCGCACCCAGCCAAGACCTGAGCCGCCGACCGCGATTCCGATCACGATCATGGCCACCGCGTCCGGTACCGGCACCCGGAGCAGATCCACCAGCAGTGGCGCCGCGGCCGCGACGAGGACAAGCCCGAACAGGTTCAGGTAGTCGATCGGCATGATGCAAACTCGCTAGATCTGCAGCATGTAGATGCAGAACTGAAGGTCCAGGTGGGTGAACTCCTGGTGGCGGGCGAAGCCGGCGCCTTCGTAGAGCGCCCGCGCGGCCACCATCATCTCGGCGGTGTGCAGGCCCACCGCTGGTGCGCGATCCACCCGAGCCATGGCCACGCAGTCCTCGGTGAGGGCGCGGGCGACACCGCGGC
>JBGSWT010000615.1:0-4385 GCA_041751815.1 Pseudonocardiaceae bacterium | reverse complement strand
GCCGCCTCGTCACCCAGCTGGGCGTGTCCGAGGGAGCGCCGCAACGCGATCAGGGCGTGCAACGCCGGGGAGGGCTCGGCACGGGCGGCGTCCTCGGCACGGCCGGCGAACCGCAGCGCCTCCCGGGCGATGTCCTTGCGGCCGGTGTAGCGCGCCAGGCAAGTGGACTGCTGCACCATATTGGCGTACAGGTACGCGCGCTGCCCACCGTCATCAGCGCTGTCGGCCAACAGCGCGGACTGCTCGTACAGCCGACGGGCCAGCCCCTGCTGATCGGCATCGTAGGCCGACCACGCGCTCTCGATACCCAGGTCCGCGGTGACGACCAGCAGCTCCTGGCCGACCGCCGCCGGGTAGTCGCTCTCATCGAGCATCCGGCGGGCCTGGGCGAACAGCCGCAGGCACTGCGGCAGCACACCACCGCCCCCGACGATGTCATCCTGATCACGCAGCCGGACCAGGCCCGCCTGCAGGTACCGCACATGCGCCCGGTCCACCCGCTCGGGCACCGGCAGGACGGCCGCCGTGGCCAGCCCGGCACTCATCGCGGCGAACCCCCGCCGATTCAGCTCCACCGTGTCCACTCCCCACAGGGCGGCGATCTCCTCGGCCTCCAGTGTGGCATCCGGATCGCCGAGAATCAGCGGCATCAGCGCCGTACGGGGCATACCCATCGCGTCAACGAAGGCCAGCAGCTTGCGAAGGTCGTACAGGGTGTCGCGCAACCCGAGCTCGATCTTCGACACCAGCCCCTTCGACCAACCCCCCACCAGAGCACCCAGCTCCTCCTGCGACAGCCGCGACGACCGCCGCACGAGCATGGCGAACGCCGCGAGATCCGTCCGGGCCAGCGCCGCCCGCAGCGGGGCCGAGTCCCACAGCCAGGCCGGCGCGATCCCACCCGCCTCACGGGCGGCCCGCACACATCCTGCGCACACCGGATCAGGGTTGTACTGCGACAGCACCGTGACCCGACACCCCACACAGACCCGCTTCCCCGCGGTCGTCTTCCCCATCCCCGTGGTCCTCCCCGCCGGTCCCGCCCCTCATCCGCTCACACGGAAGGGTGAAGTCGCCGTACCCTAGCGCGGAACGTCATTGGCGGGTGGGCCGGCCCCGCTTCCGGGTTCCCCGACCACCGCTTGGCGATGAATTCCGTAGCACCGCTTATCACGGTTGTTGGCGTTGATCGAGACTCACGGTCAGCACGCCGGTGACGAGTCCGACAATGAGGGAACTGACGCCGAACAACAGCTCCTCCACCCGTACCGCACACACCCCATGCACCTAGCCGAGGTGGCCCTCCAGGACCGTGCGCTCGGCTCGGCGCGGCGCGGCTGCCCAGATTCCGCGATAGGACGCGTCGTGTGGGGAGTCGCGAAACGTCGTTGACGCGCTGTCGATCGTCTCGGTCACGCTGAGCATGGCCAGTCGCTCGGGTGGTGCGGCCGGGATGACGCGTGATGTCGTCCGCAGCAGGTGCGCAGTGTCGCGGCCCGAGGCTGTCCGGGCATGCGCAGTGGCGGGGATGAGCCAGCGAAGATCGGCGTGGAGCACGTAGTCGGTCTCGGCGAGCAACCCGTCGATCACACCGCGTCCGCCGCCCGCTCTATTACCGGTCACACAACGCCTGAGGTGCTCAGTGCGCTCAGCGCGGTTTCACTGGCTCGAGTGGCGTGAGACGTGGGATGTCGAACGGGGAGTCGAGCAGGGAGGGTGTGCTCGGCTCGGGCTCGACGTGCAGGCAGTCGGTGTACTCGAAGCCGGCCGACACGACGAACAGGTCCGACAGCTTCGTCACCGTGTCGGACGTGTCTCCGACGAGCAGGTAGAACGTGCCTGGCGCAAGCCGGAGCGTGGCCGAGGGGCGTCCGTCGAAGGTGGGGCATGCCTCGTCAGGGGTCGTGTATGTGGCGGGGCAGTCGGGGCAGGCGGGCAGGATGAACTCGTGCGCCGTCGGTCCGGCCACCAGTACTCGCACCTCGTACGGACTGTCGTTGTAGAAGGTGACCGGGTTGGGACCGGGGGAGTCGTCACCCAGCGGTGCCGGAATCGGTACCTCCGCCCCGGAGCTCTCCGCCCCGACTTTCGCGGCGATGATCGCGGAGCGGGCCTGGGTCGCTTGCGGGCTGTCGGGGTAGGCGGCCGCGAGTGCGTCCAGCTGCTGGATCGCGGTGAGGTAGTTCCGGGTGCGGAACTGCTCGAAGCCGCATTCCAGCATGGCCTGGACGCGGGTCGAATCGGCCGTGGCGACCAGGCCCGCGGTCTCGGCCACGGGGAGTGTCACGAAGTAGTCGAGCACCGGCAGTGCCTCGCAGAAACTGCCGTTGACGAAGTCGACGTTCGCGGCAGTGTACGTGTCGAGCAATGCCTGGGGTACCTGCGCTGCGGGTGTGGTGTCGCCGAACTCGCGCTGGATCGTCAGCAGGGCCTCGACAGCGGTGCGTGCAAGATCGACCGATGCGCCTCCGGTGATGGCTTCCTTCGCTGCTGTGGCCTGAGCGGCCAGTGTGGCGGCGATCTCCTCGCGCGCCTGAACGGCGACCGGGCCTGACCCGGCTTCGGCCAACAGGTCCCGGTACCGGCGGATCGCTTCGGGGTAGTCGCCCGCGGCGCGGCGCTCGCCTGCCCATTCGGTGTAGGTGCGCATGAGGTTGGCCTGCACGAACGGCACGAGCACAGTCCTCGGATTGGCCTCACGGAACTCGCGGTAGGCGGCAGCGGCATCGGCGTACGCGCCCCGCGCCTGGGCGTTCGACGCGGCGACGAAAGCGAGGCACTGCGCTCGGTTCTCCCGTGCCGCGGGTACGTCGCGGCTCAGGGTCAGTTCGTACGGGCCGGTCACGATGTCGAACTCAGGGATCGCGGCCACGCAATCGCCCTGACTCTGGGCCGTGACCCCGTCCGCGTAGATCTGGCGGCCGACCGCACCGTAGATCAGGTACCCGCCGGCCATCAGCGCGATCAGCAGGCCGCCCATCAGCATCGCCGGCGCGACTCGGCCACCCATGGTCGCGGCCGGATCGGTCCGGCGGGCCAGCCGCCACCCGTCCCAGGCCATCCAGGCCAGCCCGATGATGACGATCCCACGCCAGAGCCATGGTCGGTCGGCGGCATCGGTGGCGAACGCGACGAACACCAGGAGGACAACGGCAGCAACGTGCAGCACAGCCCGCCGCCACCGTCCGAGATAGAGGTATCCGAACCCGAGGCCGGTCAGGTTGAGTACAGCGGCGGTCACGGATTGCCGCGTCCCGGTTTGCTCGTCGTCGCTCATCCCACCCACGCCCCTTTTCTGCCCGCGGAGTAGGCGTGGCGACCAACAGAGCACGGCGTCTGCGGATAGCTTACCCTACGCAGACGTCGTCCATCGTGACGTAACTCACTCGTACCGTCCGGGTCCGAGCGCCGACCTGCTGCCGTGGACGTGCCAGCGGTCACCGCCACCATATGGCGCAACAAAGGGTAGTCCATTCGGGGGAATGCTGAGCGTTGGTGTTATGCTTGTTGGCCGCTGCCGGCTCGGTGAACCGGCTGATCGACGTCTATCGCCGCTCTCTATGTGTCAAGCGGCCCAGGCGCCGAGCACGGTGTGTGCCTACGTGAGGACATCGCCGGTCGGTTCCGGTCGCGGGCATGTCGACGACGGCTCGACCCCGACAGCCTCACGAGCCTGTAGTAATGCCGGGCTATCCCCAGCGCCACCCACCCCGACCTGCACCAACACGAACCCGGAGCGACGAGTTCGGCATAACTGCTCACCTGGGCATATTTCCCGTTATGCCGACCGGCATAACGGCAAGAAGATCAACGGAAGGAAGCGGCACATCGCCACCGACACCGGTGGGCTGCTGCCGGCGATCGTGGTCACCATGGCCGGTATCCAGGACCGTGACGCCGCCGACTGGCTGCCGGCCGCGCTGCGGGCGGGTTTGTCCACGATCGGTCTGGTGTGGGCCGACGGCGACTACGCTGGACGCCTGGCCGTCTGGGCGCGCACGGTCGAGGCGTTCACCGTGCAGATCGTCAAGCGCACCGACGACCTCGCGGGGTTCCGTGTCCTGCCGCGAAGGGCAAGGTCCGGTGCCGACGGCCGACAGGGCCAGTCAGAGGGCGCTGAGGCGGCAGGCGATCACTCGAATGGAGGTCTGTGACCCAGCGGAGCTCGCCCCTGACCAATAGTGTGCGGCGCTGTCGCCCAGCTTCCGGGAGGGGGTCGCCATGTTCCGACGCCGGTGAACGTCTTGGCCTGCATCCGTCCGGTCGGACGGACCCCATCCCCGCGCGGTGACGCCGTCCTGAGCCAGCTCCGGCGCTCCGCGCGAGCATTCGCGATCTCCAGGAGGAGCGCCGTGAGCACTGCCACCCACCCTGCCCCGAGCTCG
>JBGSWT010000614.1:0-2112 GCA_041751815.1 Pseudonocardiaceae bacterium | reverse complement strand
GGCGAACTCTCCGCGGGCCGAGTATGCCACCTGGCTCAGGGCGCGCTCCAGCGCCGGTCCCCGGCCCTCGACGACCGCCGCGAGCAGTTGCTCGGCGGAGCGATACGCCTTTCCGGTGTCTTCGCCCTGGCTGAGCGCGAGACCGATCGAGCCGCCGGCCAGCCCCACTCGCTCCTCGATCTTTTGGGCACTCCACCGCGGCTCGGTGTGCTGCCGCAGGAAGTCTCGCACTTCATCGTCCGCGAGCCGCTTGAGCCGGATCGGAGCCGCCCTCGACCGGATGGTCGGGAGCACTCGCCGAGGATCCAGCGTCGTCAGTACGAACAGCGAGCCCGGCGGTGGCTCCTCCAACAGCTTCAGCGTGGCGTTCGCCGCCTCGGGGCTCGACTCCTGAGGCACCAGCCGGTCCGCCTCGCCGATGATGAAGACCCGCCGGCCACCTTCGACCGACGTCAGCGAGGCCCGTCGTTGGAGCAGCCGCACGGTGGCGATGGGATGACTCGCCATGCCGTCGGCCGGGGTATACAGCGGCTGTTTGCGCCGCTCCTCCATCACATCGGCCAGTGCCGCGGCCGCCTCGTCCACTTGCTTGTCCGGGTCGCCGGCCTTGGGCCGGGCGATCGGGACGAACCAATGCAAGTCGGCGTGCGACAGGCCATCCACCAGATGGCAGGCGCGGCAGGAGCCACAGGGCTCCTCACCCCCACGCTCGCAGAAGATCAACTGTGCTAGCCAGAGCGCCAATCGCTGCTTGCCGATGCCCGTCGGACCCGTCAATAACAGGACCTGAGGCAGCGTGCTCCCGCGGACCGCTCTGGCCAAGCGGCGTCTGGTTTCGAGGTGCCCGATCAGGGGCGGCAAAGGCATCGAGTGAAGGTAAGGCGCGGACGAGGAAAAGGCAGCAAGCTCATTGTAACATCTTCTTCAACAATAGGTTAGGCACGCTTCGTGATCTCACTTTGTTTCGCAAAGGTAGTCAGTTGTCCCGAGCGTATGACAAGTGAACAAGCACTCACATACGAGCTGATGCAATGATCGACATGGCTTGCGGATCATACGTCTAAGCGCATTTCGGGGGGGGGGCATGTCGGAGGCCGGCCGACGCGAATCTCTTCCCTGCTTGCCGCCGGCGACCGGACTGGGTCGCCACGCTTCGATCGGCCAGTTCTCGGCGAAACTGGCTTGACGCTCGGGTGACCCCTGGCGAGATTGAACCCGCTTTCGCTGCAACGGTTTTCCCGAGTAGCTCAGTTGGTAGAGCAGGTGACTGTTAATCACCGGGTCGGGGGTTCGAGTCCCTCCTCGGGAGCTAAGATGGACAAACAGAGATCAACAGCGGCAACGACTCACGGGAAACCGGTCGTTGCCGCTCTTGTTGCTCGTAGTCGGATCATCAGCCCGTGTCTGTCCCATGTAATCCGACACCCCTCGCGACGGGCGTGGTCTCTCGCCGTTGCACCCGACGATCCATGGTCCATGCTCGTCAGGTTGGGGTGCGAAGCAGACCGTACTCACATCGTGCCCACCGTGGGCACAGGAGCCAATCGGCGAGTCCTTGTCCCGTCACCCAGCTGACCACTGAAGTTGTTACCCCAGCAATAGGCCTGACCGTCGGTGCTGAGGCCACAGGTGTGACCTCCCCCGACACCAGTGCTGATTGTCGTGAACGCGATGTCCCCGACAACCCGCACCGGCTTGCTGCTCGAGGTCGTGCTGCCGTCACCGTTGGCTCCCGTCTGGTTGAATCCCCAACAGAAGGCGACGTCGCTCATGGTCACGCCGCAGGTGTGATACACGCCCGCGATCACCTGCCTCCAGCGGCGGCTTCCAGCCACCGCGACGGGTGTCAGCTGACCCGTGTGACCCGTGCTGGTGCCATCGCCCAGCTGTCCATAACCGCCCGACCCCCAGCAGTAGGCCCGATCGTCCGTTGTCACACCGCAGGCGTGCGGCGGCTCGCTCTCCTGGCCTTGCGCGTCAGTGAACCCGCCGCCGCCGGCCACGACCTGGCGGAAGAGGAGACCGCCCTCCACCGCGACCGGCTTCGGCCCGACGTTGAGGCCCCAACAGTAGGCCCGGTCGTCCGTAGTCACCCCGCAGCTGTACTGGCCG
>JBGSWT010000613.1:0-2763 GCA_041751815.1 Pseudonocardiaceae bacterium | reverse complement strand
CGCCCTGCTCGCCGAGCGTGTCGGAGCGGAGAACGTGGTCAGCGTGGAGGTCGACGCGGCCATCGCGCAGCGCGCTCGTGTCGCGCTGGACGCCGCAGGCTACGGGCAGGTCACCGTCATCACCGGTGACGGAGTGGACGGCTGGGCTGACAGAGCGCCGTTCGACCGCGTGATCGCGACCGTTGGGGTCGAGGAGGTCCCGTACTCCTGGGTGGCACAGACCCGGTCGGGTGGGCGGCTGGTGGTGCCGCTGAGCAACACCTACCAGGCCCCCGGGGTCGCCGTCCTCGACGTCGCCGGCGGTGTCGCCTCGGGGTGGCTGGGCACCCCGGCGGTGTTCATGGGGCTGCGTGCCCAGCGGGTCCCGCGGCCGCACGGTGTGTACCCGGACGGTCGCGTCACGGAGCAGGTGTCGAGCACCGAGCTGCACCCGTACCGCTGGGCGGGGGACCGCGCTGCGGCGACCGCGGTCGGGCAGCGGGTCACCGGGATCCATAAGCATTACGAGGCCGCCACGGCCACCACCGGTACCCAGTGGCTGTTCGACCCGGTCACCGGCTCGTGGGCGTCGGTGGACCTCGATGGGAGCCCGCCGCCGTACCGGGTGGAGCAGGGTGGTCCGCGTCGGGTGTTCGACGAGGTGATCGCCGCGTACCGGTGGTGGCTCGATGCCGGTTCCCCACCGCTGAGCCAGTGGCTGGTCACCGTCAGCACGAACGGACAGTCGATGTCGCTGAACACGACGCATCCGCCACGTCCGATCCCCGCTGCCGGTGTGGCCTCCTGATCCTGGCGCCGCCAGCGAGCGCAGCCTCGATGGCGTGCTGGAATCAGTCCAGCGGTGCTCGCCGTGTCCCTTGCGCGCTGAGCACCGGCACCGGCGGCCGGCCCGGGTTATCTCGTGCTCTCTCCGACCCTGGGAAAGATCATCACGGTCGACGACGTGGCGAGTCCCTACGACCGGAGACTGCTCGTTGTCAGGTCGGACGAGGGTGACGAGGGTGAGGTGCCGGCCTGCGCCTGTGTGCCCCTGTCCAGCAGGCGTGGCGAGGAGTCGGTCAGCCGCTTCGGGATCTCGGATGATCACGATCCCGGCAACAGCGTCCGTAACCCAGCGTGGTGGTGTCCGGCCGTCGAGCAGGTCCGTGACGTAAGCGGGAGGCCGGTGGCGTAGACCGCCGAGGACGTGCGCCAGGTAGGGCACGGTGAAGTGGCCGCGATCGGCTGGCAGTTGCGCGAACACCGTCTCCTGGACGGGTTCGGTCTCGTCCGAGAGGACTGCGGAGAACTGTCCTAACCGGATGGAGTGCACAGCCTCCAGCATCGTCTTGGCGACCCGGCGAGCTCCCCCTGCGGCTGGCGCATGAACTCGGCGATGTCCGGGTGGACGACGGTCAGAGGACGCAACGGCGGCTGAGGGCGGCCGGGGTCCGTCATGTCCTCCAGCGGCAACGACCAGTGAAACACCTCAGCCGCAAGGTTTCCGCCCACCCGTGGCTTGAGGTACTGGGAAATGATGCTGGGCACGATCGACACACCGGCTCGCTCGCGGTCACGGCAGCTACCCCTGTCGAGGTGGGCAAGCCCGCAGTCGAGTCCGTCACGATAGGCGGGACTGCCGCAGTACATAACGTGGGCCGCAGGAATATCAAACGTTCTGGACGCGACAACGAGCGTGTCGATCTGCGTGAGCGGCGCCTCCTTGGGGCGGTAGTCGAAGTCGACGTGCCAACCTGAGCCCTTGCGCTTGAGGACCTTGGCCTGGCCAACAGCCCGAAACTGGTGCCGGTGGCGTCAATCCACCACCACAACCAGTCAGCGCCGACCGCGTTCTCTCGCTTCTTGGTGAACTTCCAGTAGCTGACGTCCGGCGACGCCTCCGCGAGCAGGATGTCCGTCGCGGTCTCCTCTGCCCACATCTCCCCAGCCTGCAACACCCTGGACACGTGCCGATCTACGGCCAGCCGCCCTCGCCGGAATGCCTGGTAGGGATCGGGGCGGTCGTCACGACCGCTCATGTGCGTCACCATCACTCGACTGAGCAGCAGAACACTCAGGCCCCGCTTTCGACGAACGATCCTCCCACGACCACAAGGCCAGCCGCGATCCACGACACGTCGTCACCCGGTCTGCACAGGGC
The DNA here is from genome assembly GCA_041751815.1 of Pseudonocardiaceae bacterium. Taxonomy (GTDB): domain Bacteria; phylum Actinomycetota; class Actinomycetes; order Mycobacteriales; family Pseudonocardiaceae. The sequence goes on along the minus strand of JBGSWT010000613.1, from coordinate 623 downwards.
GCAAGGGGGCGCGTGCTACCCGGCCTGACCGGACGACCGAGACGAGCATCCGCGAACGGGCCGCTCCCACGCCGAGCCGCTTCCACAGCGTCTCGGCCGAGATGGGCCGCCGATGCTGCTCCCAATGGCGCGCGTCTTCCTGCCTCGCCCGTTCCAACAGGTCATCATCAATGCCCTCAGCCTGACAGTGCGAAGCTGGCCGTCCGTTGATGGTCCCGGAGGATGCCGCGACGTTCGACCGGCAGTGGCTGGAGTCCTGGCGGCGGGTCGCGTGGCTGACCACGGCCAACGGGCCCGACGGGGTACCGCCGCCTCCTCGCTCGCGCCGAACGCACCTTGCGGACCGGTGAGCTCCCGACCGACAGGGTGCCGCTCGAGCAGGTCAAGGCCCTGATCGCGCGGCGGCTGGGCTCTGGCTGGTCGGTGTACCGGTTCAGCCTGTCCGCCGGCACGCGCCGGGCAGGCCTCCAGCAGCTCCGCGAGCCCGTGCGTTGATGCGTGCGCGTCAACCGATCTCGACCCACAGCACGCGCAGCACTTGCACCTCACGCTGCTGGTCGAGCACGAGGTAGAGCACCTGGCCCGCGCCTCCGGGACCGAACGACCACCGGCGCACCGCTCCG